>SVQE01000090.1 GCA_015065505.1 Oscillospiraceae bacterium | reverse complement strand
TCCCCACCCCGAATACCATCACATCAAAAAAGAAAACATCGGTCTTATTGAGGTTATGGGACTGGCTGTTCTTCCTGCAAGACTTAAAACCGAAATGGAAGTTTTGAAGGATGCAATGGTAAACGGCAACGATATTGAAGCTGATGAAAGAATTGCAAAGCACAAGGAATGGGCTGAAAGAATTATAGCTGAAAACGAAATAACCGAAGAAAACTGCGCTGAAATTCTCAGACAGGAAATCGGCAAGGTTTTCACCGCTATTCTTGAGCAGTGCGGCGTGTTTGAAAGAAGCGAAAAAGGCAAAGAGCAGTTTATCAGATTCGCTGCTACAGTATAATAACTGACCGAGCAAAGCGAGAATCCTATTTGCTCCCCTTGCCAAAGGGGAGATGGCGTCCATTAGTTAAGAACATAAATCTAACGGCTTACGGGACGGCAGAGGGGATAGTCGCAGTGATAAAAAATGAGTTTCAGAATGGCGTTCTAAAACTTTTACGACCATCCCTCCACCGCAAGCGGTCCCCCTCCCTTTAGCAAGGGAGGCAATAAGGAAAAATCACTATGACTAATCTACACACTCACACAAAAAGATGTCATCACGCACAGGGCGAGGATGAGGAATATGTTTTAAAGGCAATCGAAAACGGATATAAGGTTTTCGGCTTTTCAGACCATGCCCCCCACTTCTTCCCCAACGGATATGTTTCAACCTGCAGAATGCTTCCCGAGGAAGCCGAGGAATATGCAAGAAGCATATATGCGCTCAAAGAGAAGTATAAAGACCAGATTGATATTAAACTCGGATATGAGATGGAATGGTATCCCGAGCTGATTGAAAAGGATTTAAAATTCCTTGGCGATATCGGCTACGATTATCTTATTTTAGCTCAGCATTTCACCGAGAATGAATACGAGGATTACAGAGATTACTGCGGACATCCTACGGATAATATTGAAACTGTTGACAAATATATCAATCAGCTGCTTGAAGGCGCAAGAAGCGGACTTTTCACCTATGTTTGCCATCCCGATTTGATTAAATACAAAAAGGATAAGGCTGTTAACACCGAAAAGCTGACTTATCTGCTCGACGAGCTTAAGAAGATTGATATTCCGCTTGAATACAATTTCTACGGCTATTTTGATAAGCGCCACTACCCCAACCCCGAGTTCTGGCAGCTTGCAAAGGAGCGCGACTGCAAAACCATTATCGGTCTTGACGCGCACAATCCGAAGGTTATTGAGGACAAAAAGCGCCTTGATAAAATGAAAAAAGAAATCGCCGAGCTCGGCATAACGCCTCTTGAAACGATTGAATTAATTAAATAATTATGATATAGAAAAAAGACCGCATTCGCGGTCTTTTTTTCTATATCTGCCTTATTAAGTTTTTATCTTTTCTTGCTGCCCAGGCGATGTTATAAGCGTGGTCGCCAACGCGTTCAAGGTCTTGCAAAAGCTTGGTGTAAACAACACCCGAGGAGGTGTGGCACTTCTTTTCTTTAAGACGCTGAACATGTGCATCCTGAGCCTGAAGCGTTAAATCATCGATGGTGTTTTCAAGGTCGTGAAGCTCGTGTTCCTCAAAGTCGTTGAACTCCTTGTTAACAAAGCAGCCTATTGAACGGTCAAGAAGCTCAAGCACCTTTTCGTAAAGCTCCTGAACCTCATTACGGCTTTCTTCCGAAAAATCCATATTGCCGTCAGAAATTGTTTTTGTTCTGTTGAGAATATTCTCGGCATGGTCGCCGATTCTTTCAAGGTCGGTTATAACATGGAAAAGCTTTCCTATGTATTCCGAGCTTTCGGCATCAATTCTTTGCGAACAAACAGTTACCATAAAGTCGGAAATATTATGATTAAGCCAGTTAATGAGCTCTTCAGTATCCCTGATTTTCTGCTCATCAGCAAGCGAGCCCTTAAGATATCCCTCGCACGCAAGAACAAAATTAGTTCTTACAAGCTTAGCCATTCTTTCAACCTCGCTGCCTATCTGCAAAACGGTTGCGGTTGTGTTTTCCGTAATCTTTTTATCAATGAACTGGAAGCGCATTGCACTTTCGTGTTCCTTCGGCTTGAACACCATTTCAGAGAGCTTAACAATCTGCGGAACAAACGGAAGAAGAACAAGCGCCGATATTATCTTAAACAGAATATGGCAGGTTGCAACCTCAACAGAGCCGTTGCCGCCGCTGAAATCCTCAACCCAGTTCAAGAACGGAGTAACATAGGCAAGAGGAGTTAAGAATACAAGAATAAAGTTGAAAATGAAATATACGAACGCGGCTCTTTTTGCATTTGTTTTTGCGCCGATTGCCGATAAAACCAACGGTGTTGCCGAGCCGATATTAATACCTATAATCAGGAAAATTGCAAGCTTAATCGGAACGCCGCCGCTTAAAGCAAGCATCTGCAAAACACCGATTGCAGCGCTTGAGGACTGCAAAACAGAGCAAACAAGGAAGCCGATAAGAATGCCTACAAACGGGTTGTTTACGCTTGTTATCAGGCTCTGGAAGCCCTTATCGGATTTAAGAACGCCCATTGCATCTGCGCCGCTCATATATTTAAGACCGAAGAACAGAATACCGAAGCCCAAAATAATCTGACCGATATACCTTAGCTTCTGCTTTTTGCCAAACAGCGCCAGCAGAGCGCCCGTTATAATACACGCAGGAGCTATAGCAGAAACATCAATAGCAATCAAAACAGCGGTTACCGTTGTTCCTATATTCGCGCCGATGATAACGCCCGTTGCCTGAGCCAAATCCATAATTCCTGCATTCAAAAAGCCCATAAGCATAACGGTTGTTGCCGATGACGACTGGATAACCGCAGTTACCAGAACGCCGAGCAAAAAGCCTTTAAAACGGTTTCTTGTTAGCTTTTCAAGAAGATTTTTCATTTTGCTTCCGGCAACCTGATTAAGTCCCTCGCTCATATACTTCATTCCGAATAGAAAAAGACCGAGTCCGCCGAGAAGATTAATTACATTTACTACTGTCATATAATTCTCCAAATTTCAATTAAGATAAATAATCTGCAATTTACCTCAATTACAATATAATTGAAACATTGTCAAATGTCAAGAAAAAAGCACCTCGTTAATCTAACGAGGTGCTTTTTTCTTCATATCTTCTGCTATTAAATTCAGATTTGTTATGTATTTGAATGCGTAATACGGGTTATTATCAAGCAGCATTTCAAGCAGCTTCGGGCAGATATCCTTATTGATAATCCACTTCTGAATACTGAATTCATCCCTGATTTTCTTTGTGAGATAGCTTTTGCCCATCAGTGAGAAATCGTCAAGAAGAAGGAAAACGCCCTGCTGATAACGCATTAAATCATTTGTCGGAACATCTATAAGCTTTGCGCTCGGGGTGTTCATATCAAGAAGATTGTTTTTCTTATCCTTTGCAGTCTGCGCAACGGTTTTATAATCCTCAAAGGCTTCTCTGAAATATTCAAAATCGGGCTTTGCAGACTGCCTGAAAACAAGAACGGAATAGTTTTCTATCCACTCATTTGCAACATCTATTGACGAGGTGTAGTCGCTGTCGTTCTTTATTTCGAGCGTATAAAGAAGAATATCCTCATCATATTTCTCTCTGTCCTTAAGCGCAAAGGAAAGTGCGGAATAAGGGCTTTTTGAGAAATCTATCAGCGGACTAACCCCGAAATAATGCTGAGAAAAGGCAAGAAATGAATAGAGCTTATTATTATCAACCTCGCCTATTATATCATTATACAGCTCAACATATTTGCCGTATCTTGAATAAAAGGAATAGAGAAACTGCGCGTTAACAAGGTTAACCCTGTTCGCCGTTTCAAAAAGGAATTCCTTGTTTCTGAAAATGGTCGGAAGAAGCGGACGGCTTAAATCATCCTTCCTTTCACCTCTGAAATATATTCTTTTTCCCTCATTATAGGGGGCAAGAATTTTTTCCTCAAACTCTTCAACGGTGTTAATTCTCTGTTTATCAAGACGAAAATCAAAATCGAGCTCGTTTTCAAGCCTTTTATTAATTCTGTTAAAGTTTGGAGAGTGGAGAGTGGAGAGTGGAGCTTCGGGTCGCTTCGCTCCGATTTTATTAATCATCTTCATATCAATACTTATTGTGAACCTTCTCTGCGAAGCAGAGGAAGTCTTTTATTTCAATCTTTGTACCGTCGTCAAGAATTGCCGTTCCGCTCATTTTGCCGAAAACCTGATGCTGGTCGGTTATAATCGCTTTAAGGTCGATAACCGCCGCTCTGTCGATAATCGGAACAAAATCCATTTCAAAGCGTCCGTCGCTTGAAGTGAAGGTCCACGGGTCTGTGTAGTTTTCGCTTATATTAAAGGTTACATCGTCAATTTTATGCGCTTTGCCGTTATAGAAAATAACATTTTCGCTTGCAGCGGAGGTATTGCCGAAGCCGTAGCCGATATTGAAACCGAAGGGCACGCCGTCAACCTGACCCGAGCCCGAGCCCCAGTACCAGTAGTTATCGTATGTCCA
>SVQE01000005.1 GCA_015065505.1 Oscillospiraceae bacterium | reverse complement strand
ACCGATGAAAATGTGCCTTACGGAACGGTCCCTACTTATGATAGCGAACCTCCGGTACAGTTGGCAGACGCACAGTACACCTACACCTTCGTAGGCTGGAGTGACGGCACAAACACCTATGCCTCAAACGAGATTCCCGCTGTGACCGGCGATGTGACCTACACGGCAGCCTACAGCGCCACCGTGAAAACATACACTGTGATTTGGAAAAACGGCGATACCGTGCTTGAAACCGATGAAAATGTGCCTTACGGAACGGTCCCTACTTATGATAGCGAACCTCCGGTACAGTTGGCAGACGCACAGTATACTTACACCTTTGCAGGCTGGTCCCCCGAAGTTGCGGCAGTTACCGGCGATGTAACCTACACTGCCACTTACAGCAATACGGTGAATACTTACACCGTAATTTGGAAAAACGGCGATACCGTGCTTGAAACCGATGAAAACATAGCTTATGGTACAATGCCTGTTTATAATGGCGAAACACCGGCAAATTATTTTGACGGCGAAACGGAATATGCCTTTGTAGGTTGGTCGGACGGCACAACCACTTATGCCGCAAGCGCTCTGCCGAACGTAAGCGGTGATATAACCTTCATTGCAGCTTACAAAAATGTGCATCTCATCGCGCTTGAAGCAGCGATTGCAGCCGCAAGCGCTAAAGAAGCGGAAAGCAATTATAGGCAAACCTATGAAAAGGTTACCCGTGATGCGATCACAGATTCTGTTAGTGCAGCAAATGCACTTCTTACTAATAATGAGGCGACCAATGCTGAACTTGACAATGCGGCGGCAGACATTTATTCCGCCATTGATGGGCTTATCATAGTAAATTGTACGTACCAGGTATCTATCTATAAGAGCGATAAGAGTTGGAGGGTTTATAGATCGCACCAGACCACCACGTCTTTTTCCATTGGCGGCGGCGACTTTATGTATGCAATCGGGCATACCTCCGGAAATTGGTGGATTTATCAAAACAGAGGCAGCAATACGGGCATTATGTCCATATCCGGTAATAATATTACCAGTTGGAGCAATCGCAATAACTTAAAAGTCAATTTAAACGGCCTTGGCACCGGTTCTGCGAACATCACACAGGCTTATACTAATAACGCACATACATCTGCCGTTAACGGCGGTAATGTTTCTATTCAAGCCAAGATAGAGCGTGAGTGCACGGCTGATACGGCAACAAGCTACAGTGGCGTTTATGACCAAAATGCCCATACCATCGGCAGCGTGAACGTGATTGCACCGATTGCAGGCACAACCATTAAATATAGAGATGCCAACAATGCCTACACATTAACAGAAGCACCTGAATACACGGACGCAGGCATTTATGATATATATTATCAGGTATCCGCTCCGAGTGATGATGTCGGCACATGGGTAACGCTGACCGACCACGCTACGGTAACGATTGAACCGAAAAACAAGAGTGAAATTGATGAGCAGATTGATGCATCCGGCTTGGTGTATGACACGACCGCCAAAGCTCCGGCTTTGAATATAACCGATGGTGCTTACACACTTGTAGAAGGTAAAGATTACGATTTGGAATATGTCGGCACAGGCGACACGGAGTATGCGCAGACAAACGCATCACCGACAGAAATCGGAACCTATACCCAGATTATCAATTACAAGGGCAACTACACGGGTACAACAGAGCAAGCGTTTGAAATTCTTGAACCCAACAAATACACCATCACTTGGAAAAACGGCGACACTATTCTCGACACCGCCGAGGTTGAAGAAGGCACTGTTCCTACCTTCACAGGTGAAGAACCGACCAAAGCTGAGGACCGTCAGTATACATATTCCTTTAACGGATGGTCACCCGAGCTCGCCGCAGCAACTGAGGATGCAGAGTATACCGCAACCTTTGAAGAGGTTTCAAAAGGTATGCTGCTGTTTTTCAAGAAGCTGACAGGTGAAACGCTCACCTATCGCTTCGAGCCGACGGCTACTATCGGCTATGTGAAAGAAAAGATTGCTCAGTTTGACGGAATCCCTGTTGCAAATCAGAAGCTGATTTTTGCAGGCAAGCTGCTTGATGACAGCGGAACGCTTGCTGATTACAGTATCCAGAAGGAAAGCACACTCCATCTTGTTGTCGTTGCCAACAACGGAACAAACATCACCGTTGCGGACACCATCAGCGAGAATTTCTATCTTGATGATGAGTTCTACGGTGAGGATTCATTTATAACCGTAAACTACAACCACAACAGTAATGTGAGCGAGACAGATGATTTCCGTACTGATGTTGTTGCAATGAATTCACTTCCCGAGCTTGATGACAGCACAAGCGAATATAACGGCGCAAGAAAGTTTTCGGTAGTTCAGGCTCCCGCACAGGCAACAGAGCCTATCACAATTAATGTTTACGCAAATGCTGAAGACGCACAGGCAGGCGAAAACGCAATTGATACTATTGATTACAGCGTATATAACTACTGCCGTCAGATTATCACAGGCGATTATGCTGAAAATCTCAAAGACCTTGCAAAAGCAACTCTTGACTACGCAGCATCTGCTCAGGATTACTTCGGTTACAATACCGAGAATATGGCAACCAAAGATGCAACAGGCGGCTTCTACAATAATGTTGCAGGGGCAGACCTTTCAACTGTTGCAGGCGTAAGCGCAGCACCGAGCTGCATTACAAAAGCATCTGTTGTAGTTAAGTCAGACCTTGAAATCAATCTTTTCTCGCTTACACCTATTGAAGTAACAGGCGCAAGCATGGATTCAACAAAGGGCAAAGACAGATTTGCAGCAACAAGCTATCAGAGCGGCGATTACTATGTTGTACACATTGCGGGCATTGAGCCGGCAAATATGGACAACACCATTACGGTAAACACGTCAGATGGCGATATTGTTATGACAGCGAATGCTATCATTAAGATGATGCTGAATAGCAACGACGCAAAGCTTGTAACGCTTGCAAAGGCAATGTATCTTTACGGTGCAGCCGCAAACACATATTTTGACTAAGGAGGGATAACACAATGACAAAGTTTTATAACGAGCCTGAATTCAAGGTAGTAGTTTCAAACACTCAGGATGTTATCACCACCTCAGGCGAAACACCAACCTACACACCCGGACAGTTTGAATCAAACCAGTTTAATTTCTCTATTTAACAAGTAACAATAATGCAAAGGGGCTACTTGAAAAAGTAGCCCTGATTTGCAAAAATATTTATTCGGGAAACTGCAATTATGTTAAGAAACAAGACACAGAAAAACATATATCGTTTCAAAAAAGAATATAACGACCATGGCGTGGAAATAGACACGCTTTATAATTATAAAAACAAACCCGTTTACAGAGCGTATGTCACCGAAAAGGGACAAAGCGAAAACACCTACTGTTTTCACGATATTGGCAAAAAAATCAGAACATCTCATACTATCGGCAAAACTACCAAAGATGATACTGTGTTCAATTACCGCAACGCATCCTTTGATTTTGACGGCGTTGACGTGTGGAAATGGTTCGGTCAGCTCGGCATAACGTTGCGACTAACCAACTTAAACGATGACGACTCGGTTTATCGTATTTTTCAGGACGGCGAGGAGCTCGGCTCCGCCCGTATGAAAACGAAAAGCGAATCCAAAACAATAAGATTTAAAAGTGAAAAAAACAATGACAAATTGCTATTCTTTATAGCGTTTGCCATTTCGCATATATATTAATACGTTATAGGAAGAAATACCATGAAAAACAAATCGGCTATTATTGCTGTAATTACGCTAATAGTTTTTTCAATGTGCTTTAGTATTACAGTGCTCGGTGGTGATTACGACACACCGATAATTCCCGTACCCGGCAATTCAGCTTCGCAGGGCGGAAACTTGGAAGACAGCACAGGCGGCAACTGGGAAACACCTTCTGTAGATGTCAGTACAACCGAGGCAAAAAAAGAACCCGTTGCAATAAGCAAATGCACGTTTTCAAAAATCGCTAATGTAACCTACAGCGGGAAGGCAATCAAGCCCTCGCCGACTGTTAAATATAGCGGTCAAACCTTGAAAAAAGGCACGGACTACACACTGACCTATTCGGCAAATACTAATGTAGGCACGGCAACCGTTACCGTAACCGGCAAGGGTGATTACACCGGCACAAAGAAACTGACCTTTAAGATTAATCCAAAAGGCACAAGCGTAACTAAAGCGACAAGCCCGAAGAAGCAACAACTCAAAGTCACTTGGAAAAAACAGACCAGCAGACAACGGGCTATCAGATTCAGTGTTCCGCCGATAAGAACTTCAAAAAGGGCAACAAGACGGTGACTGTATCCAAAAACAAAACGAAATCAAAGACGCTTACCAAGCTTAAGAGCAAGAAAAAGTATTATGTCCGCATCCGCGCCTACAAGACGGTAAAGGGCACAAAATACTATTCCGGCTGGAAGAAATACTCCAAAGCGATTAAGGTTAAGTAATCAATACTATTCACGAACTGCCTCGCAGAAATGAGAGGCAGTTTTCTTAACAAATGTTTGACATTCTGTAAAATAGGATAGAAGGATATCAAAAGGCAGGGATTACTCCGCGCCCTTTGCTATTTTACTTTATTGTTTTTTCAAATCGGAACATACCGTCGAGGAATTGCTCGCTTTTCTTATTGATAAACAGGGAGCGGGCGTAAAGCGAGCCGTTGCCTTTGCAGCGTTATATGAGGATGAGTTATATGACCGCAAAATGCAGAAAAGCTTTAACGTAATCGTTCACAGTCTTAAAACAACGCTTACGGAAAACGGTATAGGCGAGATTTTTGAAATGAATTCGGGTGAATTGCGTATAAATCCAGCTTTGATTGACTGCGATTTGTACCGACTGCTGCAGGGTGATGTGCATGCGGTTAACTCGTACAGAGGCGAGTATATGTCCAATTATTACTGGGCAAATATGACGGAAGCTTTTGTTGATAAATCCTTGAGAAATGAATAGATGTAAAATGCCTTCGGTATTAAATGTACAGAAGGTATTTTTTTTAAAAGCTACGGAAATCGGCGTATTTGTTATACATTTGTTATACATAGCTTATTATAATATACATGGCTTGCTATATAAAATAATAAATTATTAAATATAAGGATATTTATGGAAAAGAAAACCGACAAAAGAACACTAAAAACAAAAAAGGCTTTGCAGGAAGCACTTGCCCAGTTGCTGACCGACAGGGTCCTTCGTAAAATTACAGTGCAGGAGGTTGCTGATATCGCTCAGGTGAACAGAGTAACCTTCTATAAGCACTATCTGGATATTTATGATTTATATGAGCAGATGGAAGCAGAGGTTTTATCCGAACTCGGTTTGCTGATACTCAGCTACGAAGAAAAATCAAAAAGTGAATTCTGTGAGGGATTGCTTAACTACATTGAAAACAATCCAAAAATAATGAAAATGATTTTCTCTCCGTATAACACGGGCGAACTCAGGGATAAAATTTGCAAAATGATTAAGGGTTTATTCAGACTGATGCAGACAGAAAAGAACAATGTTGTTTTCAGCGATGCAAGGATGGATTATTACTCCACCTATCAGTCACAGGGGTTTATCTCGCTCATTGAAAAATGGGTACTTGAAGATTTTTCTCAGTCGAGGGATTTCATTATCAAAACCGCAGCCGAGTTTGATACCCACACCGAAAAACTTATTTCGCAACAGTTTTAATTTACAGATAACTTGCTTTTTGTAGCTTTGGCTACAAATCGGCGCAGTATTGAATATTGAAACAAAAATCACTGAGAGTTACAATTAAATTACAAAGAAAAAACTGACTAAAACAAAAACAGAAAGGATGAGAATATGATGCATCAGAATCTGAAAAAAATAATTTCATTTGCTGCGGCAATAATGCTGCTGATTTGTGCGTTTGGCGTTTCAAACGCCGTGCTCGGAGTCAGCGGCGTTACCGAGGTAAAGGTGTATCAAAACGATACGCTCACGAATGAAGAGAATTTCAACGACGTGAAAAAGGGATGGGACAAGGCGATTTCTTATGCCAACTCTTCAAATCAGGTCAGCATTACGCTCGGCGACAACTGGTCGCACGACGATTGCCTTAAAATCCCTGAAAACAGTAACGTTACGCTTGATTTGAACGGCTACTATATCCACAGAACGCGCAACCGCGAGTACGTATCAGACGGCGAGGTGTTCTACGTGAGCAAAGGCGCAACGTTAACCATCAAGGATTCCAGACCTTATTCAAAGGGCTATGATGGTGTTGAAGGCGGCGTTATTACAGGCGGCGCAAGCTCGGATACCGCGGGTGGTATTCATTTGGCAAAAGATTCCTCCCTTTATATGAATGGAGGTACTATCTACGAATGTACTTCTCAATATAACGGCGGCGGCATTTGTGCGAATGAGGGTTCTAAGAATATCGAACTCAGAAACAGCCGAATTTATTTCTGTCAGGCAGCCGACAGTTCTGATAACTGTTACGGCGGCGGAATGTACATCGAGGATAACACAAAAACCGTTATTGAAGATTCAACGATTGACTCCTGCTACTGCGAGGACGACGGTGGCGCAATTTATTTTGAAAACCTGGGCAAAACGCTTTATATGCACAACGCAATATTTTCGGCGAACAGAGCAAATGAGCAGGGCGGCGCCATTTATATCGGCTCCATGTCGGGTGACGCAACAACCGATGTTAAGGCAGTAAACAGCTTCTTCGTTAACAACACAAGCGTTGACGAGGGCGGCGCGGTTTACGTAAACGGAAGAGATAAGAAAAATGAAAATCCGGTGCTCTTTACGGGATGCGTCTTCAAGAAAAATATTTCAGAGGATGAGGGCGGTGCAATTTATGTTAACGACAGATATGTTGCCGTAACCGATTGCTCCGTTATCGAGAACAAAGCCAAGAAAGAAGGCGGCGGCATTTACGTTGACAGTTATTACGATTTAAGCGTGAAAGGCTCCGTAATTATCCGCGACAACGAATCCGAGGATACGCGTCACAACAATCTGTGTCTTCAGGAGGGAGCCGCTTCCACAGCGCGTGTTTACAGCGGAGGTCTTTACAGAAACTCATATATTGTGGTCAGCACGACTGACGATGAAACTCATTTTTCAAAAAATATCACGGAGTATCAGGCAAGATATTTCCATGCTGAAGACGGAGATTTGTCCTTTGAGAAGAAGGATACAGTAAGCACTCCGCTATATGCTTCTATTTTCGGAACAGGCTCCGCATTTGTGATAATAGGAATAATCGCACTTGGAATTGCGGCAATAGCAATTGCAATAATAGTAAAAAAGAAGGGGGAGAAAAAGAATGACTAAAACAAAAATGAATTATAAGAAAACACTGACCGCTGTTCTTTGCGTTCTCCTTTCTGTGGTTATGGGCGCAGGCGTTACGTTCCAAACCTTCGGTGAGGCAAGCGACGTTTATTATCTTGCGGATATCAAGCTTTTCTATGAAGAAAACGATGACGACGCAAAGAGCGACGCAAAAAAGAGAATGGACGCCCAGGGCTACAAAATGTTTGGCTCTGACTTAAACCAGGGCACGGGCAAAAAGTTCGTGTATATGGGTTACAAAACAACCAAGAATGAAAAAGAAGCGATTACAGATATCCGTCTTCTCGGTATGGATACCGATTATCAGCTTTATAACTACAAACAACTGCTGGAAGCTCTGAAAGAAGAGCAGGCGGGAACTGCGTTTAATATGGATATTGCGGCAAGGGAATTCGTTGACGCTTACGAAGCCGGCAGCCCGAAGGCGCAGGACGCGTATGACGCACTTAACCTGTTTATGGTTGATGAGGATAATTTGCTCGGCGACTATATCATTGACGGAAATGCCGACGAGGATTTCTTTATGACCTTGCTTGTTAAGGCGAGCAACGGTACAACTAACGCAATTATCAACTATCTTAACTCAGGCGCCGCACCCTATGAAAACGCTATCGATGAGGAAAAAGAAGAGTCGGTAACGAAAACATGGGCTGAGCAGATTTCCGAAAGCGCAATCTGGGATATGCAGGAAAAAGGCCTTACAACAGACCAGGAAAAAGAACTCCAGAAGCGTTTTGACGACGACGCAAAGCTTGTTTTCCGTCAGATTCAGTCCTTTACAACAAGTTATTACAACGCTGCCGAAAGACACAGCGAAAAAGCAAAAAGCATTGACGCTCCTGACAAAATCAATAACGCTGAGGACGCTATTGAGTATATGGACGAATTCGAGGAGGAGGATGCCGACGCGATTTTCATTGCTGCGTATGAAATGCTTAATAACTTCATTTACCGCGGCAAAATGAAACTCGGCGACTGGCTTCTTGATTACGGACTCCAGACGATAGAAGAAGTAGATTTTCAAGAACTTTATCCTATACTTGACGTAATGACCGAAGCTCAAATCGGCATTATCGAAACGAATGGATTGATTTCGGCAGTTACCAACCTCGGCGAAAATGAGCACAGCAAGGATGTTGAAAAAACAATCGAAACCGCACAGGAAGCGATTGAAGAATATAACGGCGGCGAGGCTGTTTCAATCTGGGAGTGCGCAGACACTGACATTGAAACGAGCGATATCGCCCTTACAACCGAGGCTATCAGAAATCAGAGCGCGGCTAATATTCTTGACGAAACAGGCAACGACTTGCTTGAGTTTGAAGAAAAATTCGGAATAGTTATGAGCTGGATTTCGTCTATCAGCGGTCTTATGAGCGTTGCTGTATTTATTGCAAATGAAATTCTTACGCACGTTGCTACAAGTTATGCGGTATCTGCATATGCCGTAAGCGTATCAGGTTATATGGCAACCGCGCTGTCCGTTGTTAGCGTTTGTTCGGCTATAATGTTCTGGGTAGGCGCTGTGGTAACACTTGTCAACGCTATTGTTTCCATTGTTCTTTGGTTTATTAAATGGTATGAAGAAAATTTCTCCGACCCGAGCGAAAACCATACAACAATGCCTGCGTATGTATTCGACGCACCTACCTACGGAGATAAAACGATTACCGTTAAATACAGGTCCGCAAAGGGCGAGAACGAAAACGGCGAAACCGAAATAGGCGACCTTAACTCCCGAGAGCAGAAAAAATGGGATATTATCTGCTTCACCAAGGATACCCGCGTAGGCTCTCCGATAAGAGAAGATACAGAAGGTAATATCTTTAAGCGTGTTACGGGCAACGGTGCAAAGCAAAACGGCTATGACTCTGCAAAATATTTCGGACAGCGTAACCCCGGTGACCTTAACCGCTTCTGCAGCAAAAATGACGTAAACGGTCTTTACTTACATTACAGAACGGAAAAGTCAATCAAATCCGAAGCGCCTGCTGACGGCAGCAGCGACACCGAAACCGAAACGAGCGAACAATACATAAGCTCTCTCTACCTTTCAACTGCAGCAACCGCTGAGGCTGCAAAAGCAAGAATGCAGCAACAGAGCAAGGGCTATTATCTTATTGATGAAAACCTTTCGCCCGGTTGGTCAAGAGGCTGGTCGGTAAAGGCTACCGTTAATCAGTACACATATCTTGGCTACACCATTACCGAGGACCGCTCAAAAGCGATTACGGATATACGCGTTGCTCCTTATCAGGGAAGAACGGACAGCATTTTCTACGGCGATATTCAGTATTATTATGCGGGCAATTCGGGCGGCTATGCCGACGACGCAAAGGGCACGAATATGCCAAGCTGCGACGCAATGTATTATACAACCGACCCGAAGGCGGGCACGCCTATCGGCGTGGATAAAATACATATCTGCACCAAGTATTCAACAGAAGCAGGCTGGGAGGCGGTTTCACTCTTCGGCAGCGATATTCCGTATAACTTCAACGCTCATTACGAGCAGTATGACGACTCCACAATGGTAACGGGCTATTTCGTTAAAAATACTGTTAAGCACGGCGGTAAAGGCTATTGGGCTGACAGTAAGTGGGGCACGGTTAAAAAAAGATATATCTACTTTGAGCCGGAAACAAAATACACAGGCGGTCAGCGTTACGTATCAGGCGTGTTCTTTGTAGGCGGCGCAAGCTACGTATCGTCAAACTGGTATGACAACTGTCTTGGCTCTACCTTTGATTATCTGCCCGAGTATCTTGAAAAAGACCCCAACGTAAGCGTTAATCAGGATATCAATATGGCACAGTCTATTAAGAACCACCTTGACGTTGACGGAAGAAATTACAGAGTGTTTATAGGTTACAAATTCACTTATAATCCCTACCGTGCAATATATAACGTTGCGGCGTTCCAGGGAACGACTTATACCGACTCGCTTCCCTATGCTATCAGTAAGAGCGGCGCTCACTATGTGGCAACTAACTATATCGGTATGCAGAAAAAGGATTACGATAAACAGAGTATCTGGCGCTATATCGCACCGGGTAATACCTATATGAACCGAAGCGGTAACCTTATCTGGGACGGTGACCGTTATGCAAAGCACAGCTGGGACGAGATGAGCTACTTTGATGAATCGGGTTATGCCAAGGCTGAAACCGAAGGGATAGAATACGGATATGAGCAGATGTGCTTCCTTCCGACTAACCTCTATATCAGCGGCTACACAAAGGGCGCAAGTCCGATTAAGAGTAACGATATTGTAATTACCGATAAAGAGTATAAGCCGACTGTTTCCGACGGCGAGATGTCAACCTTCTTAGAGGGCGAAAAGACGATTGACGGCACTCCTGCGCAGGGCGTTTTCCATTCTCTTTATGAAATGAAAAACCCAAATACTGAAACACCGTTTAATCTCTCTTTCCCGAGCTGGACTGACGACAGCGACGACGACCTTGATAAGGGCAGCTCCCTTTACGTTTATCTCAGAGGCGCTAAGTCGAAGAAAAAGTATATTGCTTCTCTTACTGTCGGTTCTTTCTCAAGAAATCAGTACAAGGCGGCACCCGGCGCAAAGACGGACGATGATACGCTCGGCGAGGTTGACAGGCTCGTTGATGTGACCGCAATGTCAAGGGCGTGCGCAGCAAGCGACGAAGTAATCGTTACAAATATGTGCGCAAACGGACAAAATTTGTGGTACAACCGCAAGCAGGATGACGACGACCACCCGTCAAGAGCCTCCTGGGACCCACCGTCAAACGTTCCTGCAGCATATATAGGCGTAAACAGAACGGATGACCCAAGCAAAGCAATCACAGGCGCAATCCTTTTGATTTCGGACAGCAACACCGCGCCCGTTTCAAAAACGATTGACAGAGTAAAATATATATGTGCAAGCAACACCTCGCCGATTGAAATGGGAGGAAAGAAATATTTCCTGTACTATACCACAAACACGGGCGTAAATGCAGGCATGCCGATTGAAAATATCTCAATCGACGATATGCCGCTCAAACGCGGTACTGCTTCCTGCCTTGCATATGACAACCGCAAGGGTGATGAGGGCAACAAACTCTTTGGCGATGTTTCTCAGGAAAAATATATTCATCTGCACTATGACCATAACAATACAAACCTTTTCTACGATGAACTCTATATCGGCGTAGGCAACAGTAAAAAAGAGGCTCTATGCGATCTTATAACTCAGGAATGTGTTGAGGTTATTGACCTTGACCTTAACACTGACGCAAGGGGCAAATGCATTTATCTCGGTATGAGAGTTGACTCACTTGACGTTGATTTGATTAACTCTCTTAAAACCAAGACCGCCAGGGAAAATGCAAGGCGCGAACAATGGGAAGGCGCAATTTACGATATTATCGTAACCAACGATAAACCGTATCAGAAGGACGGTTTCGTTTCAAAGAAAAATAATATGTATTACCACCCGGTTGCGAACGTCGATTTGAACGAAGGCACTTCGGGCACTCCGCTTTATATGTACTATGCAAGCGAATTTTATTCGGGCAGATATAATACGCTCAATAATGCAAATACCCTGCTTCCGATGGATGTTTACTCAACACCTTACACGGCGCTTGCCATGGCTCGATACGACAGAGTTCCTTACGATTTTGACAAGGACGTTGAGTCAACCTCGGGCGAAAGTATTATAAAGTGGGAACACATTATGGATAACGAAACAAGGCTTCCCGCCGATTTGAACTATGGTGCTATCAAGTTTAACGACGATTATTATACGGTTGATAACCGAGTGATGATGTTCGCTCAGCGCTATGACGGTTCTGTTAAATACGGAGCAGAAATCACGGGCGGATTTAACGCAGAGTCAACGAACAAAGGCGAGCTCTATCTCGAAAACCAGGAATAATGCAAAGGAGATAAGGATATGAAAAAAATAATTAGTTTTATACTGTGCTGCGTCCTTTGCACCTGCGTTTTCGCAGCCTGCTCGGCGCCCAAAGCGGATAATGATATCGTGCTTAAACCAACCGAAAAGATTGATACGTCAAATCTTTTGCCCGAAGACAACTTCCTCGGCACTTATAAAAACGACGATTACACGGCAGTCATCACAAAGGACGAGGACGGAAAATTCAACATTGTCATTACCTCAAAGATTGAAAAGGCAAAGGGCGACGAGTGGCAAATTAAGGGTTGGTTCAGCGAAACGACATATCGCGTTAATTACAAAAACGCAGTAAAATATAACATTTCCTATGATAACACCGGCAAGGAAACGAAACGCGCTGCCGAATATGAAAACGGACTCGGCAGAATTCAGTTTGACGAAAACGGCTCGCTTAAATGGACTAACGAAATGGAGCCGCTTTCGGGCAGCGATACACTGAGTAAACAGTAAGGGAGGGAACGCATTGAAAAAATTATCAACTAAAATAATTGCTCTTATATTGGTAGTGTTAATCGCTGCGCTTTTTCCCGTTCAGGTCTATGCTGACCAGCCTGAATATATCAGCGAGGTTAAAATCGGCATAGGCTCTGACGTTGACGACGCGAGCGAGGACCTCGAAGGTTATGAAATAGTAACGATGGACGGCGAATACGCCGATATCAATGCCAAAGCAGGAAGCTACGGCGGCGGCAAGGGCGAAAGAGCGGTTTTAATCGGTTATAAGACTACAACCGTGAAAAGCGACGCCATTACCGACCTCAGTATACTGAATATGGGTGCAGACGTTAAATATGACGATTTAGGCATTTTTATTCAGGAAAAAATGGACACCGAGATTACTCCGCTTCTTGATAACTTCGTTAAATCACTCGAAGAATACAGAATTAACTACACCTCGGACAATAAGGAAAACAAGGACAGAGCAAGAGCCTCTCACGACCTTCTGAACACCTTGTTTGACGATGACACCGAGATGTCGCTCGGCGATTTGTTCCTTAACGAAACGAGGTACGAAATCGGCGAGGAAGAGTATAATGAGCTTTCGGACGATGAAAAGAAGCAACACGCAGACCTTGTAACTATTTTACTTCAGTCAACCAATATTGCTGTTCAGACTATGGAATATGCGCTTGCTATGGCAAGTGATACAAGCGAGGATAACTGGCTTGACCGCTTTCCGAAACTGACGTATAAAAATATGATTTATCAGACGGGACTTCCGCCGAAAGACGCAAAGAAAGCGCTCAGCCGTGAATACTATGACGACACGCAGTTAATTCTTGCTTTGTGGGATGATTTTCAGAAAAGGCTTGAAAAGGCTGATGTTTACAGAAAAGTACTTGAAGCAATAGCTGACGGCGTTGACTATGAAAGAGCTTTTGCAACGATTGAGGGAACGGACCTTGACTCTTCAAGCGAAGAAGAAATTAAAGAGTATGCCGAAGCAAACACAGTTATCGGCAAGTATGCAGATATTGCTTCGGATATGGAAGCTATCGTCACTATCAAAGAATATCTTGAAGAAATGCCTTACGGAAATGAGACGATGCTCGATTTCTTCCTTCAGCCGTATGAGGATATTGCAAAAACGTCAACGACTATTTATCCATTGATTGCCTCCCTTTCGGAAGGTCAGCGCGCCGCGCTTAACTTTATGAGCCTTGAAACGCTGATTATGATGACAATGCAGAATAAAAAGGCGTATAACGAGGCGAAGATTACCGAACAGGAGCCGCTTTCTATTTACTTCGGCGTTGACAGAGAGATGTATGATATCGGCGGTATTGCATTAACGCCGAACACCACTTCTGAAAGTGTTACCGATATGCTGAACGTTGACTCAAACGCGGCGCTTGTTTGGCAGAATTTCAAGGTGGGCACCGACGCAGTGGTTGCCAACGCTTTTATGGAAGCGTTTAAGTATATGAAAGACGACTTTGTAATGCCGAAGGTAAACGTTATTATGCCTATTTACAAAATCTATGCGGTTTATTCCAATATTGCCGAAAACGGAAAACTCCTTTTTGTAACCGATACGATTGCTCCGGAAAGAACGAAGTATCTTATGGATTGCTTTGATAAGTTTTCTACGGGCTTCTGGGAAACGCAGGAAGTCTTTACAATGGATGGCACTAAAACAATATGGCATACATCCGCGGAAGAAATGGAAATGATTAAAGAGGACATCAGAGAGTGGATGAATATAAACGGCGGAAATGTTTTCGGATATATTGCTTACGGTATTACCTTTGTAGTAGCGGCGGCAGGTCTTTATACACTTTCTACCCAGTATGATATTGAGTATACCCCGGGACCCGCTATCGTTTATGACACTATTAGTTTTAACAGATATAATGAAAACGGCGAAAGAATTTCTGTTGATTCAAAGCCGATACGTTACAAGGCTTGCACCTGCGAAAGAGAGGACGAAGACTACAGAGACGCACTCGGCGATAAGTCCGACTTGAACGGCGACGTCGGAAAACAGTGGCTCATCCTTTACGCAACCAAGGACCAGGCGCTTGACCCGATATTGGCGGATTCGTTTAAGGTACAGTACGGCAACAACAATCTTCCCGCGGGCTACAAAACGGGTCTTCACCTGTTTGGAACAACGGGCGCTGTGGACTTGAATAACAAAGACTTTTGCTGGGATCACGGCAAAGACGGTATATGGGTATTCTTCAAAAGAGATACGGGAGCATCCGTAACGGGCTCAGTTTTTTCTAACGGAACGGTTGCCTTAATCGGCGTCGGAGGGGCAGTATTCGGCGCAGCCATTACTGCGGTAACGATGACGGTCAGCAGAAAAAGAAAGGCGGAAGAAAAATAATGAATCAGAATAATTTTATTAAAACAGAAAAAATGCCAAGGCGTATTCTGAGCGTTTTTCTTGCGCTTTTAATGGTGCTTTCATCGCTTGCTCCGTCGGTAGTATTTGCTGACGATGCCGTATCGGTAAGCACCGAGGCTCAGCTCAGAACTGCCCTTGCAAGCGGCAGCGACGTAAAGGTCAAACTGACGCAGCATATCAATCTGCAAGACAGAATTCAGATAGAAAACGGAAACACGGCAGACGTTGACCTTGACGGTCATCGTCTGTATCGTACCCTTGAAAAGGCAACGGCAAACGGTAATATATTCTACGTTGCCTCCGGCGCAAAACTTACAGTACGCGATAGCGCAGGTATTACCGGACGTGTTTATGGCGGCTGGACAACGGGTAACGGCGGTGCTATTGAAAACCACGGTACGCTTGAAATCAGGGGAGGTACCTTTGCTGCGAATACCGCACAGAACGGCGGTGCTGTTTTTAACGACGGCAAAATGACCACTTACGGCGGTATTTTCACAGGCAATACCGCGACCTGGGACGGCGGCGCAATCAAAAACAATAATGTTCTTAATATGTACGACGGCGTTATCTCGAATAACAAAGCGTCTTACGGCGGCGCCCTTCATTCGGGTATCAATTCAACCAATGAAAATTTAAAATACTGTTACCTTGAAAACGTACAGATGCTGGGCAACAACGCGACCAATAACGGCGGCGCTATATGCAGCCATTGGGAAGCCGTAGCAATCGGATGTACGTTCACAGATAACAGCGCAGGCAGCGACGGCGGCGCAATTTATTATGATGCTGCTGTACGCCACCTGACGGTTCAGTACTCAACGCTTGAAGAAAATAAAGCGAAAAACGGTGGTGCTATATGCATTAATTCAAGCGTAGAAGCTAACCTTATTGAAGGTTCGACAATCAAAAACAACGTTGCCTCTGAAAACGGCGGCGGCGTTCAGTCACTTCATGATACAGAATTCAAATCAACTGAAATAACAGGCAATATCGCAGGCAAAAACGGTGGCGGTATTTATGTCGGCAACGATACAATAACGATATACGACGGCTTAGTTGTTACGGGGAACGACGTTAACAGCACCACGAATAACCTTTATTTGAAAAAAGGTCTCAAACTGAGCTTTGCGGGTTATCATTTAAGCGGCAATACTAATATCGGTGTCACCTACGGAGACGACACCGGCACAATTTCTGCAAATTATTCAAATAATATGAACTACACCGAAGGAAGCGACCCGCTGCTCTACTTCTTTGCAGACGTGGACAAAAAGAGAAAGAGCGACTGCCTCACTCTCCTTAACGGTGAAATAAGATACGATATTACGGGCTTTACGGATTATCCGCCGACAGAGGAATATACCTATCGCGTAACCGTAAAAACCATCGACGACGCCGACGGTTGGAACCACGCTAAGCTGAGGTTCTTTACAACCGACGGCTATAACGGTTTTGGTGCAAGCGAGCACGCAAAAACAGTTTTCTTTGAGGGCGAAATTGACGATGAGGGTGACCAGGCAACGCTGACCTTCACGAGTGATCATTTCCTTGACAAGCTCGAACTCTATATCGACTTTGGCGGCGGTTTTACCTGGCACGACTGGGAAGGCGAACTTAAACTGTATATTAACGGCGTAAATGTTCACGGCAGCCGTTACAGTACCTCCTCATCTCCCTGGGACAGTTCGGATAAAACGTGGGAAATTGCTGTTCCCGAGGATAAGAAGCCATACCCGAAAAAGATTTTCTTCAAGGGCGAGGACTCAGACGATATCATTTGCACGGATGCTGCGATTGATAAAAAAGAAAAGTCGAGCAAGGGCAAGGTGTATGCATACGCCTCCGACCAGTATAACGTTTACTGGAAAAACCCCGACGTTACAATCAATGAAAATAATTACAACAAAATAAAAGAACATACAGTCGGCAGCGACGAATACGGCTATAAAGATATAGACGACGATACATATTATTACATAGCCAAAACGCTGTGCAGCGAGGGTGAAGGAGAGGTTGACCACACGAGCAACCTTACGGCTGTATATAAAACGAAGAACATCGTTTATCCCGAGGTAGAAGCCAATTTCAGCGCTTCGTTCAAATTCCTGAACACGCTTAATGTGATTGTTCGCGATGAAACTGTATGGTCAGCAACGGGTATTGACGGCACAAAGGTAACCTTACCCGAAATAGATAACCCGACGGGCTATACGATTACGGGCTTTGAAAAGTCCGCAAAGGGTACTCTCGAAACCATTACCGAGAACAGCAAAGAAAAAATGGTTTATACCTTCGGCGACGGTGACGGCGTTATCGAGGCGAACTGCACGGCAAACACCTATACTGTTGAGTATGACGGAAACGGTGCCACAAAGGGCTCTATGACGTCAAAGCAACTTACCTATGACGCAAGTTATTATCAGCTCCCGACAAACGGCTTCACCAGAACGGGATATAATTTCGTTGGATGGAATACCGAAGCGGACGGAAGCGGCACTTCCTACAATAACAAACAAATGGTAAGAAATCTTGCTTCGGGCGAAGGTGAAGTTGTAACTCTTTATGCGCAGTGGGCGGAAAAGACCTACAAGGTAACCTTTAAGTATCCTGCCGCTATGAATATGGAGGATGAGGTTAACAACGTTCCTTACGGCGGCTCTATCACTCCCGAAACCTTCTACGATTTCGGCGAAGAGGGACACTATGAGTTTGTTTCCTCAAACAAGAAACTTACTAATATTAAAGCAAACGTAACGGCAACTCTTACCTATGAAAAGAAGGAGCACCGTTTCGGTGACCCGATAGTTGTCGGTTATCGGTGTGACATAGAAGGCAAGAATATATACACCTGTCAGGATTGCGGTTATGAAGAAACCGAGATTGTTCCCGTAGGACATAGAGAAGTGGTTACCTACGATTCGTATGCTGCAACCTGTACGGAGAACGGTCACGAAACCGTTATTAAATGTCTTGCATGCGGACAGATTATTCAGGACGGTAATTCAATACCTGCCATCGGCCATAACTGGGATTATGACAACGTAGAGTGGAAACTTGCTACGTCAGACGGCTTTATTACAGGCTCGGCGTCCGTTAAGTGTAATAATGACGAAGAGCACAGCATTTCAGCGCCTATTACCGTAACAGAGCAGGAGGGCGGCTATCTCTTAGAGGCAACAATTAACGGCCGCACCGTGTCAAAAACCCTTAATATCGGTACGGATATTTACACTGTTTCCGTTCAGTCAAGCGGCGGCGGTACTATCAGCACAACGCCGACTGCGGCTTTCCCGGGCGAGACAATAAGAATTTTCTCATATCCCGAAACAGGCAAATTCTTATATCAGGCAACGCTTGTTGCAGGCAGCGAAACACTGCTTGACGACGACACCTTTACCATGCCGAGCAGAAATGTAACGGTTAAAGGACTCTTTGCAGACGCTGCGCCGAATCAGTGCGGACCTAAGGCGTATTGGAAGGTTGACGCGGATACAGAGACACTTATTATCTACGGCGAAGGAGCTATGTTCAATTACGGTTCCGGCTCCGCTTACGGTAAGTATGCACCTTGGCATAGAAACACCTTTGACGACCTTCACTGCAAGCATATCAGAATAGAGGACGGCATTACTTCTATCGGTGAAAACGCTTTCAGCGAATTCAGATGCTGGGACGACATAGATGTTTATATGGCTGACAGTGTTAAAACCATTGGTGAATATGCATTTTGTAACTTCCAGGACCTTACGAATATACATATTTCCCAAAACCTTGAATCAATCTATGACCGCGCATTTGTAGGCTGTGAAAATCTCAGAACGCTATATCTTCCCGAAACTCTAAATTATGTGGGAGATTACGTATTTCAGAATGCCGACTACTTGTCGAGTGTATACTGCCCTGCAAACCCCGATAATATGACATGGGGTGATAATACATATGGTTTTTACGGTGTCAAGCAAGCAAAGATTTATGTTAAAAGCGCATATCTCAATACCTACAATTCAAAGTTCGGAAGTCTTGTCAACGCAACCTTTACAAGCAGTAATTATTTTGATTTAACGCTTGTTCAGTCTGAGGGCGGAACGCTTTCTGCAGACCATTATAATGTTCCGACCAACACCTACGTTACATTAACAGCCAGCCCTGATGAAGGCTGCGGCTTAAAGAGTCTTTCTGCAACGGCTACACTTAACGGAAATACGCTGAATATTGACTCTAAAAACAGAATTTCTATGCCATATGGCGGTGCAACCGTAACGGCTGAATTTGCGCCGTATTATCAGATTGCTCTCGATAATGACGGCACGCAGGGTGCGGTAACCGTTCCCGAAAAGGCAATGGCAGGTGACACGGTAAGCGTTGAGGTTGCTGCTTCGAAGGGCTATGAATTTGAAAAAATAACTGTTACAGACTCCAAGAGCCATCAGATAACCGTTACGAATAATTCCTTCGTGATGCCCGAGGATGAAGTTACCGTAAGCGTTAGTTACAGAAAGACGGGCTACACGATAAATTATGTAAACACCGAAGGCGGAACTGTCAGCGGTGTTGATGCGGCAAGAGAAGGCAGCGATATTGAACTTGAAGTAAACGTTAATACGGGCTGGCGGCTTGACAGCCTTACAGTAACGGATGCTGAGGGTAATCCCGTTACTTTAACCGAGAATAATACCTTTATGATGCCTGACAGCGAAGTTACCGTTAATGCAGAGTTCAGCATACTTACCTTCACTGTGAACTGGATTGCAAACGGCGAAGCCGTTGAAACGGACGAGGGCGTTCCTTACGGCACGACTCCCGAATACAACGGCGAAACACCCGACTCGTATTTCGACGGCGAAAACGAATACATATTCTCCGGATGGACGCCTGAAATTACTGCGGTAACAGATGATGCAACCTATACGGCAGCATATGTTTCAAGCGGAAAAGTAAAAACTAATTATCTTGATGAAAACGGAGAAGAGCAAAGCGTTACTGCTACGCCTCTCACGGGAGCGGAAACCGTTCTTAACGGCGGATGGTACGTTGTAAATCAGGACGTTTCTTATAGCACTGAGTTAAAGATTGCAGCAAATACCAATATAATTCTTGCAGACGGCAAGACTATGACCGCTAATAAGCTCGGCTATGCTGATGCTAACACTGCGTGGACTCTCTCCGTTTACGCACAGAGCACCAAAACAGGAGCTCTAAATTTAAACGATACAAGCGCACTTATGGATGCTGATATTTACGGCGGCAACATAAATCTTGGTTCGGTTGTTGCCGGAAATATGGGCATTTACGGCGGCAACGTTGAAGCAATTTCGCTTTATGTTTCGCAAGGTAATCTTATCCTTGGCTGTGCTGATAACAGCAGCACGATTAAGGTCTGCACATATTCGGGTAATGTGGTTGCAGTTGCCGACGGTCAGATACTGACTGATGGAACTAAGCTTTATGACGGCGCGCTTTCGGACAGCGAGATTTCTTCGATTGCAAATAAAACTCTCCGCAAGGCAACCTATCACACCGTTGACTGGATTGTAAACGGCGAGCTTGAAGAAACGGACGAAAACGTTATTATAACGTCAATCCCCGAATACAACGGCGAAACGCCTGCACCTTATTCCGAGGGACATTATGATTATACTTTCTTTGGTTGGAATGACGGTACTGCAACCTATGCAGCGGATGAACTTCCGGCTGTAACTGAAGACGTTACCTATACAGCGGTTTATACAGAAACTGTAAGCCCGAACTGGCACACTATTACAATTAACGAATCTGAAAACGGTACTGTCAGCTTCGAGAGCAGCGGAGCCTATAAAGACGACGAGGTAACGTTAACAGTTACTCCCGATGAAGGTTATCGTCTCAGCGCGCTTACCGTTAAAGATGCGGACGAAAACGAAATAACCGTAACAGACGGCAAGTTTACTATGCCTGCATCAGATGTAACTATCAGCGCAACCTTCAATGTGATAAACTATAATCTCTATGTTGGCGGCGTTCATGTTAACAGCGCAAACTGCAATGATGTTCTCGGCGACGGCAAAGTAAGCTTCAATGTTCAGACAAATGAGCTCACTCTTAACGGCGCAACCGTTGAGGTTGACAAGAGAGCGGATAACGGTACACCCACGCAGGCATTCGGTATCCGTTATAATCAGGACGAACCGTTTACAATTAAGCTTGTCGGCGAAAACAGAATTGTTGATGCTTCAACTGATGAAGAGGGAGTAACGGAAAAATACGGTATCTTTGTTGCAAGCACTCAGAGCTTCACCGTCAATGGGAACGGCAGCTTGTCAATTGAAATGAATGCCGATGACGAGAATACATATTACGGTATCCAGAGCCGTCAGAATACAAATATCGACGGTGCAGGGGTTTCTATAAATATCCCAGGAACAGCACCGACATATGGTTACTATCTGATGTATTCAAATCAGTTAACCCTTGAAAACGGCGCAAGTCTCAAGGCTGTAACAGGCAGCAATGAAAACACTTATTCCTTCTATAACGACAGGAATAACGATAATCTCATTGCCGAAGAGGGAACTATGCTTGAAGCTGTTTCAGGAAATGCAGCGTTTAACTCTCAATTCATTCTCACATCAGCAACAAAGACTCTCGGAGTTAAGGTAAGTGCAACAGGAAACAAAGCTGATTCAACTAAGTGGAATGGCTCAACCTCGCTGGGCGAATATAAGTACATTATGCTTCCGTTCAGCGAGCCTGAAAACGCATACAATCTGAGTCTTGAAAGCGGAATTAAGGTTAATTTCTTCATTGATATGCCGTACTATAACGCCGAGGGCGGACACATTGAATACACTTATCTTGAAACAACCGACGATAAGAACGCTTCAAGAAAAACATATTCAGTAAACGATTCAGCGCTTGATATTCAGGACGACGGAACAAGAAAGCTCATATTGAAAGCGGCTCCTGCACAGCTTGCAGAAGAGTATTCGATTTATATCTATAACGCAGCAGGCGAGAAGATGAATTATGAACCGATAACTGCTTCAATCGAGGATTACTGCAATGCTATTCTGGGAGCTGAGGCATATTCGGATTATCATGAACTTGTTCAGTCACTTCTCAACTATGGTGCTCTTGCAGATGAATATTTTGACTATGCAGCTCTTTCAAAGAATGAAACGGGTAATGATTATTCAATTAGTCATTCGCTTGATTATAAAGCCGATGTTGACGCTGAAAGTTTCAGAAGCAAGGCAAAAGCATCGTGTTCGGTTGGTAAAGATGCTTCGGGCAAAGACCTTAATATAACGGGTGTTACATACCTGGCACTTCTTGAACCCGAATTCAGATTCTATGTATCGCAGACTAACGAAGTGTGGTGCTACTATACTGAGCTTAGTATCAGCGACCCGACGTTAACAGCCAAGTGGATTAAAACCGAAAACGGTAACTGCGTAAGCGTAACGGGACTCAAGGCAGATGATTTCGGAAAAATCTTTACTCTGACAATCGGAACAACCGAAATTACCTATAACGGATATGCTTACCTGTACACGGTTTTAAGAAGCGAAAGCACGGCTGATGAAAATCTTAAAAACCTTGCAAAGGGTGTATTCAGATATGCGGCAGCCTGCGAAGCAAAGTTCATATAAGGAGGAGTTTTGATGAAAAAGCAATATTATAATCCCGAATTTAAAGTTCTTGAAACAAACGGAGAAGACGTTTTAACAACGTCAACTCTGGATGATATGACTTCGGGATGGGAAACAGGCTCCTCACAGGAAGGCGGAGGAACAATTCCGATTATTGGAATATAAAATGAGAAAACGCTATGAAAAAACACCGAAAATCCGAAATGACGATTGAAGATTATTTCATATAAAATGCAAACGCATTTTTATAAATTTACGAAAGGAGAGAAAATATGGATTACGCAATGACCGCTGAACAATTTCAGAATATGAACCCTGCACAGCAGACAGGTACTATTATCGGTGCTTGTATTGCTATTGTGCTGATGATTATTGCTGACTGGAAGCTGTTTTCAAAGGCGGGCGTGGCAGGTTGGAAATCGCTTATTCCGATTTATAATATTTACACGCTCGTTAAAATCGTTGACGGCAACGGAATTAAATTCCTGCTGCTTTGCCTTCCGATTGTCAATATTGTTTACGGCATTATCCTTAACCTTCGTATGGCAAAAGCATACGGAAAGGGTACGGGATTTGCTATCGGATTGATTTTGCTTCCGAACCTGTTCCAGCTTATTCTTGCCTTTGGCAGTTCAGAATACGTCGGACCGCAGGGTAAGAAAAACTGATTATGCAAAAATGAAAACATAAAGACACCAGAAACTCCCCATCCAAATGGATGAGGAGTTTTTTAAAACCGTCAATTTGTACTGCCCCTGTATTCCACGCAAAGCATGGTCAAATCATCGAACTGTTCTGCATCTTTGACAAATTCATCAACATACGTCCTTACGTTCTTTAGTATTTGTTCGGGCTCGACATTCGGATTGCTGTTCAGCGCCTCAAGCATACGCTCCGTACCGAACAGCTCGCCTGCAGCATTTGTTGCTTCGGGTACACCGTCGGTATAAAGGAAGAGCTTTGCGCCGGGAGTGAGTTGTATCTCATATTCCTTGTATTTCATACCTTCCATGCCGCCGATAACAAATCCGTGCTTGTCCCTGTATAGTGTGAACTTGCCGTCAGTAGGCATCAATGCAGGAAATTCATGACCTGCGTTCGCGGCGGTTAATTTGCCTGTTGATAACTCAAGAATACCTAACGGAAACGCTGAATGAAGAACAGAAAGAACTCTTTGAAAAGTATCTCACGTCAGCGAATGAATTATCCATTGTCATTAACGAAGAAACCTTCAAATCAGGCTACCGCCTGGCAACGCAAATAATGATTGAATGTATGTAAAAGACGCCCTGCTATTTAAAGTAGCAGGGAGTATTTTTTTCAAAATTTAACCTTTTCAGTTCACACGCTTTTTCGCAATGGGTGTCCGATAATTATGAATAAAGATTGGCAATTAACTCCTCTGTATGTGTGTCAAATTCGGCGGCGGTTTTGATGATGAAATCTCTTGACTGCACAAAGTCCTCCTGCACCCATTTTTCGAGCAGGGCGACAAACGCCTTGGATTGATAGGTGGTGTAATAGTCGATTTTAACATCATTTAACTGCGTGTTATTCTTCTCGGTCTGCATCAGTCGGAATAATCCCTCGACCATTTTGCAGAATTTATCACGCATCTCACCCGTGTTATGAGGGCTGAAAATCATCTTGAATGTTTTAGGATTTTTCTCTATATAATCAATCAGGGCATAGCAAAAATCAGGCTTTGTTTTGTTTTGATAATCAAGTATCAACATTCCGAGTTCCGCAAGGATGTCCTTTTCCATCTGCTCATATAAATCGTAAATATCCCGGTTGTGCTTGTAAAAAGTTACGCGGTTGACATGCGCGATGTCGGCAACCTCCTGAACAGTGATTTTGCGCAGCGCCTTTTCCGCCAGGAGCACTGCCAGTGCATCCTGCAGGGATTTTCTCGTTTTTTGTGTCCGCGGGTCTATTTTCTTATTCATCTTCGACTTCTCGCTTTCTGCTGGCATAAATATGTTTGCAAAACGTAATCGCTTTGTAGTTTTGGCTACAAATTTGGGCGATATTGATTATTGAAGTTCGCATACAAATATGATATGATGAGAAAAAATACAATTATTAGATATTATAATTATATCACAAATCGAAAAAAATAAAAAGAATTTTCTTTTGGACAATAAAATACAAAGCGACAGGCAAAGGGGGCTTTTAAAAATGTATTTGTATATATCGCTTGCACTTACGATTGCATCGGGAATTGGATTCACCTATGGCGTGGTTCGGTTTTTCCGCAACAAATCGGCGCTTTATGTAAGGATGATAGTTTTTGCTGTCGGATGCGCAATGCTCGGACGACTTTTTGAAACACTGCAGTTACTGGTAACAGGAACTCTGAACGACGGTTTCAATGTCGGTATGCTTGGAGTTATCGGCAGTTTCCTGTTTTTATTCAGCGCAAATTTCGGGCAGATGGACTCCATCGTCGACGACCACTTCCCTGAATTTCGCAAAACGAGAATAATCTCTTTTGCGGCGCCTTTCGTTGTGGCAGCGCTCTGGTTTGTGCTTGTTGCGGCAAAGGGCATCAGCAAAACAACTCTGTGGTTTGGCGTGGAAGCAGTGTTCATCGCACAGGCGTCATATTTCCATCTGAAACATTTGATTATTAACGATATTGACTACGGCTTGATAAGGTCAATACGCAGCTATAACCTGCTCGCTCTTGTGTATGCACTTTTGTGTATGCTCGAGATGCTTGTGAGAAGCTTTAACCTCCCGGCGTTTTTTGCTGTTGCGGTATGTGTTCTTCAGTTTGCTGTGCTTTTGGCGATTTTACCGATTCTGGAAAGAGGTGTGAAAAAATGGACAACCTGACCTATATTGCTTTTATCTGCCTGTCAGTATCGCTCGTTTTGATGCTGCCGTTGATGGAAAAGAAAACCCGCCGAATTATGATATTTATGATTGTGGGTATTTTTTCCTGCTTATTTGTATCCGAACTCAACAGCCTTCTTTTGAGAAAGCTTCATAACGATATTTTTTATGTCACAACAACAATTACTCCTGTCACTGAAGAAATCGTAAAGGCGCTGCCGATTCTCTATTTTGCAATTATGGTTTCCGATGACCGCCGCACGCTGATTTCGTGTGCGTATGCCGTTGGCGTTGGCTTTGCACTGCTGGAGAATGTTGTCATTCTGACGCAGAATATTGAAAATGTGTCCATCCTGTGGTCGCTGGTGCGCGGTTTCGGTTCAGGACTCGTTCACGGCATCTGTACCGTTATGGTAGGATGGGGAATATCATATATCAAAAAGCGCCGCAAGTTATTCTATTGCGGTACATTCGCCCTGCTCAGTGCGGCGATAATCTATCACTCAACTTACAATCTGCTTGTGCAGTCCAAATACCATTATGTCGGCATCGTTTTGCCTATCATAACATATGTTCCGGTGCTGCTTCTGACCGGAACAAAAAGAGAAAAAACCTCTTGATTTTCTGTCTTTGACGGGTATTTGGTCAAAACTTTTTTCAGAAAGGACAGGCGCGAATGCAAAACGGAAATTTCCCTGTTTGTGAAGTGTTCTGTATTTCACGGTGATTTCTATGAATAAAAAACATATTTGCAGACGGATTGTCTCATTGCTTTTCACTGCGTTTTTGGCGGTAATGCTTGTTGCTGCGTCAGTTTCTCCGGTAAGCGCTGCCAACACCAAACAGCGATATATAACCGAACTCCGTGTGGAATCGGGCGAAGGAGCAATAGACAAACTCGAGAAAGACGGCTGGTCTGTTATGATGGTTGGTCTGAATATAACCTCCGATGCCGAAAAGCAGGTGTATCTTGCGTACAAAACGAATACGGGTGACCCGATTACAAATATTGTCGTTTCGTCAGACGAGGGTGATACCGTCACGGATTCAGACGGAATCAAGTATAGCTGCGTGAGCCACACCGACGTGGACAAAGGGCTCGGCGGCAAAAGCGGATGCATTTACGCAACCCGTGACAAGCACGCGGGAAATCCGATTGTCGGAATAGATGTTCTTCGCGCCAGCGCGGCGGAAAAGGACACTTTGTATCCCATCACAAACGACGGCGCGGAAATTGTCCGCACACCGAAGGGCACTCCCGCCGACCTTGAGAGCAACAGCAAAAAAAGTGTGGTTTATCTCGCACAGATACGCGACGGTATTGTGCGCCCGTACATCAGCGAAGTTGGAATTGTTACGGACAAGGACAAGTGGAACGCTATCTACACGGCATGCGAGCGCGGCTACAATTATTATGTCGAAGGCGATATTGACAACTCGCCTGACACTTATACCATAATCGTATACGAACGAACGGCAGACCCCAAAAAAGCGGTGACCAATATTACCGCGGTGTCCGAAAAAACGGTCAAAGAACTTGAAAAGTCGCAGATTGTTGACGAAGCGTCAAAAAAATCAAAGAATGTTACCGCGGCGGCTGTAAGCATTTCGGGCGCGGAATATGTCAGAATTTCAAGCAAGCCAGTCAAGGCGAAAGAATCATATTATATTTACAGAACAAAGGATTCTGACGCAGGCAATCCCATTTCTATGCTCTATGCGGAAAAAACGAAGGAGACGCAGAATTTCCTTCTTGGCACCTGGGCGAACGCCTACTTCTTCTCCCCCGGCGTCACCACGGCGTATACGTACAGTATGAACGAAGACCTGTATGAAACACTCTGGCAGGACCAAACCGTTTGCACGAAAATTCCTGTTCGTCTGCTGAACAGTTTTGCACAGTCGGCAACTGCTGCCGAAGAAATAAAAGTGGTTGAAGAAGAGGAAACCACAACTCAAAGTTCACAAGAGGAAACAACGGCAAATGCTGATGAAGCAGACGCAGAGAGCGAAGAAGATGCCGGCGAGGAATCTGAAGGGACGACTGAACCTGCAACACAGGAGCAGAAAGAAGAAACAACAAAAGAAACTACAACACAGGAGCAGAAAGAAGAAACAACAAAAGAAACTACAACAAAGGAAGAAACAACAGCAGAACCGGAAGAGGAGAACTCCGATTCGGCTAAATATATCAAACTCACAATGCTTACCGCCCGTGACGGACTGCCCGAGGAGGCGTTTAGACTCACAGGTATGCGTAACGAATCCTCTGATTCGCCCTATGTTGAGCGCACGCAGCGCAGCGAACGCTCCAACAAATTCCAGGCGTCCGTATTTGGCAAGCAGGGCGGAGTTGCACTCATTGCGGGCATTGCAGTAATAGCGGCAGCGTTTGCGTTAGTTATTTACAAAAAGATTATTGTCAAAAAGAAATCCGTAAAGGTGGAGGGAACGAGGTGAACGACATAAAAAAACGAATAACTGCGCTTTTCATGGCGCTCCTTCTGATGCTGTCCTCCTTCACCATTTCGGCACTTGCCGCACAGGGAACTGATAATGCGGCAGAAACAACCGGTGCTTTTGACGAGGCAACCGACCTCGAGCGTTGGGGGCTTGACGAGGAATACTCCATCGTGCCGTGTAATGCGGGCTGCTCTTCGGTTGACCTGCACGGTACTAACTTAAAAGATGTTCAGATTTATAAAACAGGTCGTAAAACCAACCAGATGTGGACTCTTGGCAAAGAGGGCGACTTTTACTATATAAAATCAAAGAAAAACGAAAAAGTGATTGAGGTTCCAAACGGCAACGTCGTTACAGACCAGAAACTTGAGGTGAATACATACGACGGCTCCGACCGTCAGCTCTGGCGACTGGAGGATATGAACGACGGCACCTATTCGCTTCACAGCAAACTCAACGACTCCTTTGTCTGGGGCGTTCAGGGGGCAAACTGGAATAACGGCACAAAGGTTATACTGTGTTCGCAAAACAGAAATAACAATCAGAGATTCCGCTTTGTTCACACTTCTACTGTGGAGCAAATGAGCGATTGGGGCGCTACGCGTAAGGATTGCAGCGGAACAGATTGGGACGTATGGAACGGCTCCAGAACGGTGGATTGGTACCACAAACACGCAAAGGATACTGACCTTTATATTAACAGCGCCTCGGACTTCGGCGGACTGGCTTCGCTTGTCAACAACAATTATGAAATGAAGGGCAAAACCATCCACCTGACCCGCGATATCAATCTTGCGGGAATCGACTGGATTCCCATTGGTTATCAGGGGCACACGTTCCGTGGCAGCTTTAACGGTCACGGGCACGCCATTGTCGGTCTTTCACGAACAACCGGCGATGACTTTAACGCTCTGTTCGGCGGTGTGGAGTGCGGCTCCATCTGTAATCTTGCGGTGAAAGGAACAGTATCCGGCGACGACCATATTGGCGGCGTGGTCGGAATCCTTCAGGCAGGACATCTTTATAATATCTATAGCGAGGTAACGATTACAAACGCCACGGATTACCGTGAGGGCGGTATTGTCGGCGCCATTGCATACGGCGGCTACCTTGAGCACTGTACTCAGAATGCCTCGGTCAATTCCAGTGACAAAGACCCGCACAGGGGCGGTATCGCAGGATACAGCGACGGCGCTATCCGCTACTGCGTCAACAACGCAACTGTCAACCATAATTGGAATTACGGCGGTGGAATCGTTGGCACACTTGGCAGCGGAATTGTTGAATACTGTGCCAATCACGGAAAGGTCGGCTGCGGCTATTATTCCGGAAACAGCGGCGGAATCGCAGGTCAGATGGCATCAAGCGGTATTATATTCGGCTGTTTTAATGACGGAACTATTAACAGTGAATACGATTATGTCGGCGGTATCTGCGGTATGCTGAACGATAACCTGCGTGTTATCGGCTGTATTAACCTCGGCAGGGTTTCGGGCGACGACGATATCGGCGGTATCTGCGGATACGGTAATCCTACCAACTGCCTGAATCTTGGCACTGTAACAGGCGACAGTTATGTAGGCGCCATAGCGGGCGAGGCTGACAGCGCGCCGAGCTGTTATGCGCTGGCGTGGACAGGTCAATATCTGAACGGTGTCAGCAGCACGGGCGCCGACTATGTAACGGCATCGCAAATTATCAGCGGTAAGATTTGCCGGCTGTTAAACGGCGGTAGCAAGGGCCTTCCAACATTCAGGGACAATTACGCCTTGGGAATGAAGTCTATTTTCACCCAGAATATCGGCGGTGACCCCTATCCCACCTTCGGCTCCTCACAGGTATCGCAAAGCAGCAGCGCTTATGTGAACGAAGAATATCGCGTCACTGTTGAATGCGACAGCTCTTACGGCAGTGTTGAAGGCGCGGGAGCGTATACTTCCGGCAAGGTCACGCTCACTGCAAAACCGGCAGCGGGCTGTGTGTTTGACCACTTTGAAGTCAAAAGTCCCACCCCCGGCAAAATGACAGGATGGAACGGCAACAAATACGATTACCCATCCGAAACAGTTAAAACATACAAAGACGAAACAATCACACTTACAGATAATATTGACAAAAGTTACACCGTCCGTGCGGTATTCACTGTTTTTGACGACACCCCGGACGATTTGAAAAACTCCGTCAAACTTGAACTCGAATGTACGGACGACGTGGGTGGCTGGAACAGCAATATTATCCCCGTCGACTTAATAGATTCAGCGGGTGAAAAGCACCACTGGGAAATCAATAACGCGAATCTCGATGAGGTAGGGAAAAAGACGAACCGCACCTTTGACTTAAAGACGGCAAGCCCTGTCGCGGTATACGTTACTCCCGATTTCGGCGGCGGTGTGACCTTCCGCAGCTACGGGCTGAAAGCGCGTATGTGGATTAACGGCAGCGCAACCTCTCTCGAGAGCAACGAGGTTATCATTCGTTCGTGGCCGTTTATTTCCTCCAAATACGGCGGCGACTATATGAACATCTCTTTCGGAGATTCGGGCAAGTCCAGCGTCGGCAGCGACAAAACGGGTAAATGGACCTCTTACACCTCCTGCAAGGAAGCGTGGGAAAAGGCGAAGAGCGACACGTCGCTCACCCTGCGTATCGAAAGCGTATGGCTGCTTGATAGCGTTTTGCAACTGGATGCCGGCGAGAGAGTCAATCTCGATTTGAATGGTTATCCCATTATCCGTACTGTTAAAAAGACACAGAATAACGGCGAGCTGTTTGAAATAAGCTCCGGTGCGAAACTGACGGTTTCCGACTCCGCCCCGACGCGAAGGAGCAGCGGTAGTTTTTCCGGCGGCAGTATTCAGGGCGGAAGAAGTAATAATTCCGCAGGACTGATTGAATGCCGCGGCGCGCTCGTGATGACGGGCGGCACGCTCTATAACGGCGGCACCACCAACAAGGGCGGCGCTATCAGACTGTCTGGAGGAGGCACGGCAAAACTCACCGACGTGCTGATTTCCGATTGCTGGACGGATAAGGCAATCCTCACGCAGAACGAGGGCGGCGCGATTTATATGAAGGACACCGCAGAAGCTACGCTGAAAGACTGTACCATACGCAACTGCCGCGCGCTTGATTACGGCGGCGGAATCTATATGGAGAGCGACGGTAACAGCCTGAACTGCGAGAACGTGAATACGCTCGCCTGTACGGCGAACGGCGACCAGGGCGGCGGCATTTATCAGAATCGCGGCGAGACCCGCTGGGTCGGCGGCGCTGTCAGCTACTGCCGCGCCGAGGCGGACGACGGCGGCGGATTCTATCACCACCGCGGAACCGTCCGTATGCAGGACGTTGTCTTTGAAGGTAATTATTCCGAGGATTACGGCGGCGCAATTTATGCGGATTCCGAAGACGGTCTGTGGCTCATTGGCTGCACGATGAAACGTAACAGTGCAGAAGACGCTGGCGGCGCGGTTTACTCTTACTATAATGATATGTATCTGAAAGATTGTTCCATTACGGCGAATGCCACGGGCGGAGAAGGCGGCGGACTGTATATCGATAGCCCCGGCTCCATCGGCGTTGCCGGCAAGACAGTCATTCGCGAAAATGACGGCGTCGGCACGATGGATAATCTTGTGCTTGAAAACGGCGCGGTCATCTATGACCACGGTCTTGAACCGGATTCGGAAATCAGACTGCGAAGCGATTCCGACGGCAACGTAAAACTCGGCAAAACGCTCACGAGCGCATACCAGCTGAAGGAATATTTCCGCGCAGACTACGGCAAACTCGAGCTTGCCGATACCGAGACAGTAGACACCGAACTGCGCGCCTCCGTCTTTTCTGACGGAAGAGCGGCGCTCTTTATCGGCGCTATGATTATTATAGCCGTGACGGCGGGCGGATTTGTCTGCAACCGTAAGCGGCGGAAGGGGGAAAAACAATGAAACGAACGACTGTTTTCACTGCGGTAATTGCATTTGTGCTTGCCGTATGTACATTTTTCACCCAACCGACGTTGCAGCCGGTGTACGCTGTCACCACGCAGGAACAGGCTTATGCCAAGCAGTACCTGAGCGAGGTTAAGATGTTTTACGGTCAAACGGAGGCGCTTGCGCGCGCTGACTGCGAGAAAGAAGGCTATATTTTCTGCCCCACCAATCTTAATGAGGGCGCTCCGGGCGTCTTTATTGTCAGCGGAAGCTCAAGCCGCGTACCGGTCGGCGTTTATATGGGATACAAGACCACGGAGGATGCGGGCGACGCCATCACCGACATCACGCTGCTGGATTTGAAAAACACGCATTTTGAAGAGATGAACTATCAGGAATTTCTGGATGCTCATATTGCGGATTTTAAGGACGAAGCAGGACAGATGATGGTACTTGTCAATGAGCTTGCGAGGAAAGTGGAGGCGGGCAGCCCTAACGCCATGATGGCGTACGACTCGCTGAATATGTTCTATGTGGATGAGGATAAGTCGCACACGGCGCAGGAAAACCTGCTCGGTTACTATCTTGTTCACAAGGCAGATATTACATTTTTTGAAAAGTTTATTCAGCGCGGTAATTCGATGGTGCTCGGCAAGATTACCGACTTGCTATGCAGCGCAGCCGCTGACTATAACGAGGACGGCACTACATGGGTGGACCGCGCACGAGAGAGCGAGGTCGCGGATGAGTATGAAAACGGCACTTCCGAAACAAGGAATATGTATGACGAGAACTGCCAGGACCCCGCAAAAAAGCTGATTACCGCAATCAAAGATTTTGCGGCTACTTATAAAGAGGCAAAGAAGCGTTACGATACCTACGGCGAAACGCTGGGCTACGAAGAGCTCGAGGGAATGACGGAGGAAAACAGTATTGAAAAGCTTTCCAATGCAGGTACGGACTGCCGTTTCCCCGAGTTTTCCGAGACGCTCGGCACCTATGCGCTTCTCGACGAGTTCCCCTACCAGGAAAAAGGGGAAACTGTCGTCAACAACGCTGACCTTCTCAGCGACAACACGGAAGACGAGAATGCTTCGTCGGAAAAATACAAATCAGATGTGACGCTTGCCCAGTACATTATGAAGCTGGCAAACGATGAGACGCTCGAGGACCATCCCTCCACGGTGTACCCCATCATTCAGGCGTTGACGCAGGCGCAGCGCATTGCGCTTTCGCTCGGCGGATTCAGTACCATCATCGAGGGACTGTATCAGACGGATAAATATATTGCAAAACGCGAAAAAGCGCTGAAAGAGACGGCACAAAACCTGCAGGAACAGGGCTACAAAGACGGCAAGGTTTCTCTCTGGGTGGGAACCGATTCTTCGATTTACAGCAAGAAGGTCGTACAGACCGACGCTGCAAACGAGGCATCCGCGTCCGGCGTTGACCTGACGAATTCCGTCAACGAAGCGGAGCGAAAAGAGCAGGACACACTGAGCCAAACGCTGATTATCATTGATGTATGCACCCTTGGTTTCGGTGGCTTTGTATCCGTTGCCTCCGCCATCATCGGCAGCACCCTGTGGACCGTTGGTTCTAATATTCTTGCCGTTGCCGGTATGAACCTGGCAGCGGGACTCATCGGCTCGGCTGCCGCAGGCTATATCATCGGCGGTTTGCTCTGCGCGATGTGGGCGCTGAACGTTCTTGCCTTGGTTGTCGGTCTGGCGATGCTGGTATATAGCATCCTGCAGTGGACGGGCGCCTTGGAACAGCGGGAAGAGATTGACTACAGCAATATCCCCGATGTTGTTTTTGATGCACGCCAAAACAGTTCCGGCACCTATTCGGTGCGCTATGATACCGTGACGAGTAATGCGTCAAAATCGGTATTCAGCGACAACAGTAGTACTGCTCTGCCGAAAGAAGCGTATGAAAGGAATAAGATGTTGGAAAACATCGATCCCGAGCACGCCGAAATGAACGGTTACCTAAGTGTGTACGACCGTTGGATGACGATGTATTACAGTAAAGCACCGGCGGCGGGTAAGCCAATTGAGGTGGTCGAGGGCGAGGAGCCGTTTGTCACAAACAGCAATTATCAAGCGCCCGAGGGATACCGTCCGCTGAAACTTATTATCGGCGGCACGGCGGTTAACGTAAACGATGTTGAGATCAGAGACCAGAAAGGCTCGCCCCTTTATGTGTTCTTCCCCGGTATCGAAGCCGGCAAAACATCCGGCACCATCAGTGCTGACGACGGAAAATATATCACGAAGGTAAGGCTCTCCCATGCGGACAACCGGGAAGATGCCATCAACCGACTGAAATCAGGAAGTTTTCAGTACTATGATGTCAATCTGACACCGAAACAGGGCTATACCTACCTCGGCTATCAGGTCGGAAGCGAAAAGAACGCTTTAACCGATATCCGTCTTGCAAGCTGTAAGGATAAATCAATCGTTTTCGGCGACGCAAGTTATGCAAAAATGGGTGAGGATGATTACGAAACGACCCCCGACGGACTGACACTCTATGCGACTGCGTCCAAATCTGCAGGCACGCCCATCGTAAAACTGGCGATTCAGAACGAGCGTCTGGAACTCGGCAGCGGTATGGAACCCGTTTGTCTGTTCAGCGGCGGTAACGCCGTGGACCTTGGCGCAATGTGGAGCGAAAACATCCTTTCCACGACTAACGATGATGACGCGTTCTTTTTCTTGGACAGAGGCTTCGATAATTACCAGACATCTAAGAAGAGTGAAGCGTATGAGTTTATGAGCCAGAAGAACCCGTCGGAAGGCTATTATCTTTATTTCCAGCCGAAGGAGCAATTCCTCGCCAAAGACGGGAAGGGAAAAGCACAGCAGCGCTATGTTGCGGGATTCTCTTATTTCCTTGCAGGCGATAAGAAAACGGCGGACAAAACATATGGCACTAACTACGAATTTATGCAGACCTTTGCCAAGGAAAACGGCTTTGAGTTGCTGAAAGAGAATGGCGAGCCTATGCGCGTTATGACGGAGAGCGCGGGCGAAATGACCATGGCGCTCACCTGGCGCGACGTTGGCGGACATTCTGTTGATACATACAATTTCGACCAGGTCCACACCCTGCACGGAAACAATGTTATTGCAGAGGGTGACGGCGGTCTCATCCACGCAACGATGAAACAAAGACCGTACTTCGCAATCAAGTATCTTTCCCGTGAAAACGAGGATATGATTTACCATACGGCGATGTATTTTGGTGTAGCGTATACCTATAATCCTTACAGGGCGATTACGGGTATCTCGGGGCTGATTACTCCGTATTCCGAGAGCAGCGCACAGATTAAGTACACGGGACTGACAACGCCCGCAGGTACCTTCCGGGCGTGCAACGTCAGCATTCAGGGCACACCGATTACCTCGGCGGGCATTACGGCGGGTTATTATAACCCGTACACGATGGCACTGCCGCTTTATACCAACTACGAGGCGCGGCAGCGCTCAAATCTTGACTGGATGACCCATCGGGAAACCGAAATCCTGTCGCACTATCTGATGACCGCGGGTTCGCGAGACGGCGTCAGCCCGCTGAAAGAGGAAGATATTGCTTTCAGTACGCAGGAAGAGCCTGTTGAGATGAAGGGCTTTGTGCCACTGTGCGATTTGCGCACACCGGGCGACTATGAGCACCCGATGAATCTGGCGCTCGATACGACGAATAAGGGCTCGAAATACCTTTATCTCTATCTGAATAAGAATGCCGGCGCAAGAGTGGCGGACGCTGAGGAAAAACGCGACAGTAAAAGAAAAATTACCCAGAAACGCAAAGCGGTTCCGCTGACAAATCAATATAAAGCAAAGAAATATGTTGCCGCGGTATTCTGTGGCGTTGGCAGAACCCCCGAGGCAGCGATTGCGGATTTATACAGCAATGCCAAAACCCAGTGGGCAAGCGTTTCTGCGGCACACGATGATATTTCCTGCCGTCCGATGGTGACGGAATTTGATGAAATTATCCCGGTTGACCTTTCCTCCGAGCATCCCTGGTATACGCTAAATACTAACAGCACGGATGTAAAGAGTCTGCCAAACGGAAAATGGGCACGCGGCAATCTGATGTCGTATTACCGTTGGTATGGTCATGACTATAGCGACAGCTCTATTGACGATTATGAAAAGGATTTCAAATGCGCCTATATCGGCGTTGTCCGTACGGCGAAAAAGACGAATGCAGTTTACGGTGTTCTGAAATACTATACGGATGAGAAAACGGCGTCGGATACACTGAATACGGGTTCGACCAAGAATATTCTTGCCGGCGGACCGGTTAAATCGCCCGAGGGCAACTATTTCCTTTACTATTCGACCAATACCGGTACGGCGAACTATCAGGCGCCCGTTACGGGTATCCAAATTGATAAAGAGATATTCATCAACGGCTACAATACAGCGTTTACCGTCAGCGAAAGTGACCGTGTCAAGAACGAACTGCCTCAGTATGGCAAGCTGCGTATGCGCACGGATGAATACAAATACATTCATCTTGGCTATGACAAATCAGAACTGAAGTATTATGAAAAATTGTACATCGGTATCGGCAACACGAAGGAAGAGGCGTATGCCGATATGGTCGGCACAACCAATGCGTATGCAGCGATTGATGTGGATTGCAATTATAATTCGGGTTCCGACAAGTGGATTGCAATCGGATACCGACGCACGAATATCAAAAAAAATGCGATTCGCGATATTTTCCTCTATCAAGGCGACAATCCGCCCGCAGAGGTGCGTATCAGGGATGGCTATATGTTAAAAGCCGATGAGGAAGAGGACGAAGAGGAAGAGGACGAAGAGGAAGAGGACGAAGAGGAAGAAGAAACCGATGATACGGGTAATCCCGGAGAAATCTTCCAGACTTTCGAGGATTCGAAAGGCACCGGTGTGCCGTATACGCTTCTCAAGCATAATCTGAAGTCCGGCGCAGAAGTCGTTTCGCTCAATGAGGGCAACGGCAAGGACTGCGGCCTGTATCTCTATTACACATCGTCAAAGTTTTTCCGCGATAAAGCAGTTGAAACAGAGGTGACGCCGATTACGAATATCTGCTTCACCTACGGCGATATTTCACCGCGTTATGCGACTGCCAGCGACCTTGCGGCAGTATTTGAGCATTCCTACTACGGCGCAAAGACATTCGACGCTTCCGCGTACGAGTCTCCCATCTGGGAGTGTGTGCTCGGCGTGGAGGGCTCGCCTGAAAACTGGAAACTCACCGGTGAAGGCGCATCCCGCTTCTCGCTGAACAGGGGCGTTCTTCCGGGCGTTGACGGCAAAACCTGGGAAGCCTCCGATAACCGCGTATATATGTACACGGACAGAGCCGACAGCAGCGACGATGCCGTTACCTATCAGATTCGTCCAAACGGCGAACTACCGGAATTCGGCTATTACAGTCCCACCGAAACATTCGGCGTTATTAAGCAGGCTGGTTAAGTATTAACCATTCCGGTGATTGACAATCTATATTAAGACAGATATAATATTTATATACAATTTTTTGTTGAAAGGAATTTGTGCATTATGAAAAGACCGTTTCTAAAAAAACTGATTTCCGTTTCTCTGGCGATGATTACGGCATTCTCCGCTTCTGCTGCAACTTTCGGCGCAGCAGCGGCGGATAATAGCGGCAAATATGTAAAGGATGTCTACATCGCATACGGTGAGAAAAAAGAAGACGCCGAGGCGTGGCTAAAGAAAAATGGCTGGGAGCCGATTGCCGACCTGAATGAAGGCAAAAGCTCGAAAGCGACGGGTATTCATAACGCTGTTGCTATGATGGGCATCAAGCGTACTTCCGACCCTGACGAAGCCATTACGGATATGGCGACGATGTATATGAAGGGCGGTTACAGCTTCGACGACTACGACAACCTCGTAGCAAAGAAAAAGAAGGACATCACCGAATTTATCAATACATTTGTACCCGCGTTGGAAGAATACCGTCAGAATTACAGCGGCAAGGGCAGTAAGGGCGGCAAGATTCGCGCGCAGGCAGCGCACGATTTGCTTAATAAATTCTACGACGGCGACCCGAACGACGAGTATGCCGTCAACGATACGGGTAAGCCCCTCGGTGATTTGCTGCTGAATGAAACGAAAACCGAAATCGGCGACAGCGCTTACAAGAGCCTTTCCGATGAAGAAAAGAAAAACACCGCAGACCTGCAGCAGATTATTCTCGAAAGCTCGGGACCTGCCGTACTGATGATTGAGCAGGCGCTTGCCCTGGCAACCGATTCATCGAAGAAATCCTGGATGGACCGTCTGGATGGTCTGACCGGCAACGATTTGGTCAATAAAATCGACCAATATGCACCCGAGGCAGCGGGACAGGACCTGGCTTCTTCCGCAGCGCTGACTCTGCTGGCGGCACATTTTGAGGACTACGCCACCAAACTCGCCGAACAGTGGAGCGACGTCAACGAGGATATCCGCTGGTAGGAGGAATACTGCGAAGAAAACGGATTTGCGATTGAGGAAAGCACGGATGCCGAGGATGGCACTGACTGCGAGGAGTTCTTTGCTCAACTGAAGGAGGAGGACGAAGCGCGCTACCAGGAGGAGTTTACGCGCTTTTCCCGTGTCAGCACCTATTATTTCGCGATTAAGAAAGTGAATTACTCGGGCGACTGGGGCGACAAGCTTTACGATTTCCTGCGCCCCGAGGATGAGGACGCGGATTACAGCGAGGACATCGAAGCCTTCGCACCGCTTGCAGCATCACTCTCCGACGGACAGCGTGCAGCGCTGGAGTTCATCAGTCTTTCCACCTTGTTAAAACTTGGTGTGAACAGTGCCGCCGTGACGAAAGCGGATTTCCCCTCTGTTGAAGATGCGTTTTCGGATAAAGATGGCGAAGAACTGGAAAATATCTCCATTTACAGCGGTATGAACCGTGCCATCTTCCGCAAGGGCGTTGCCCTGACAAGCAAAGCGCTCGAGCAAAAGAGCTTCGGCAAGGACCCGTATGACATTCTCTGGGATGAGTTTGGTTTGGTGGATATTCTTTCCTATGCTACTTTGGGCGCAGGTTTTATTACCTTAGCCGCAGGTGCCGCGATGGCAATCTATTCGGCAAGGGCACTTCCCGGAATGATGAATGCTATTGGACTGCAGATGAGACACTTAAAAGATGTTATGCGCATTGTTGAGTTAAGGGCGCGTCCGGTTTCAGACTTTAACTATATCGTTGGTACATCCTGGACACAGGAGGAGGGCGTAGCCATCACTAAAATGGCAGAGCTCGGTACCTCGGGTCGTTGGATGATGGGTATCGGCGGTGCGTTTATGTTAATTGCTGCAGCGCTTAAGGGTGCTGAACTCTATCAGTTCTATCACCGTGATTTCTCGGCAATACCAACGATGATGGTCGACGAAGCGGACATTGTTTCCCATGATACGGATGAAGAAGGCAATCAGGTTGAACTGATTGATTTCGACCAGTTTGCGTACTATGAAGTTGTAAAATGCAATCGTCAGGAAATCGGAATCCACACCAATGCACAAAACGGCGTAGCGGATTATAAGGAATGGGGTTGCGGCGATGCTGCGGATATCAATGCGGATGTCGGCAAGCAGTGGGTTGCACTCTATGTAAATCGCTCGTCCGGTAAGGGCAATCCGATTCTCGCCGATTCGCTCAAGCTGCAGAAGGGCAGCGACAAAACGCCCTCGGATTGCAACGGCTGGTTACATATGTTCAATTATAAAAATCCGGTTAAGATTGACGATATTGCCTATTGCTACCGCGAGGACAACAAGGGAATGTACCTCTTCTGGAAATCGGATGAGTCAGCATACACGGCGTCCACCTTCAGCCAGGGTTATCTCGCCCTCACCGGTATCGGCGGACTGGCATTAGGTATCTTTGGCACATCACTTGTTATGACCGCTAAACGCAAAAAACAAAAGCATGAATAATGCGCTATTAAAAAATACTTGCCCCGAGCAGAAACGCTTGGGGCGCAAAGAGTTATTATGAGACTGTATATTAAACAAAAGGTGCTTTCCTTAAAGCAGAAATATGACATTACCGATGAGTTCGAAAACCCGCATTATCACATTGAGAGCAAATTAATCTCTTTGGGAAGACAACTGACTATATGGGACATGGACGGGAATGAAAAGGCATTTGTGAAACAAAAACTGGTGAGCCTGCTCCCACGCTATGTTGTGGAAATTGGCGGCACGGAAGTAGCGCAGATTTGCAAAAAGTTCTCGCTCCTGAAGCCAAAATATGAAATTGAAGGTATCGGTTGGAAAATTGAAGGCGATTATCTTTCGCACGACTACAGCATTACAGAGAATGGCAGAATGATTGCTTCTATTCACAAAAAGTGGCTTTCCTGGGGCGATGCATTTGAACTTGATATTGATGATAATGCCGATGAAGTTATGGCGCTTGCCGTTATTCTTGCTATTGACGCGGTTATGGATGCCAAGTCAGATACGCACTGATTAGAAAAGCAGATAATGTTTGATAAAAACTAATATACAAATTTAGCAAGACACAATGAAAAACACTGATATCCTATTCAGCGGATATCAGTGTTTTTTGTTTTTTTTAATTGTTAAGATTTGTTAACGCTTCACTTCTTGGACCAATGCTCCGAGCCTTAACCTTTGAAAAAAACAAAAAACAGAACAGGCGTGCTAAAAAAGTATCGACAAATATTTTCAGATGTGTTAATATAACCTTGCAAGCAAATTAGAACGCTTGTTTTAATGTGGATTGCTTCGGGTCAATTGAGATTCAGAAGTACATTCTGATACAATTCAATAGCAGAATTTAACCGCGCCACTCATCTCATATTCATTATGGCGGTGATAGAGCCGTACATTCTCAATTAGGATATAGCAAGACTATACCCTTTTGAAATGTACGGCTCTTTCTTTTTTTGCCATAGTACAAATAGAAATGATTTATAAATTCTGGTTATCAAATCAGAAATAATTCGCTAATAGCATAATGGGAGAATTAAAAAAATATTCGTCTCTGACCCCCCTATTTAACCTCCGAATACTCCTATACAATTGGGAAGAAATAAAAATAATTTCGATATAATCCGAAAAAAGTGTGCAATAGCATAATGGAAGATATTTTTATGATTTGAAATTTTGGTTATCAAATCCGAAAAAGGTGTGCAATAGCTTATTGAGGGGGTCATATTTCAGACTTTTTTGTCGGGAATAGTGAAGGGGTTAAATAATAGCTTCGGTAAAATCCGAAAAAATTCCACAATGTCTTAATGAGGGGGTAAAACGTAAAATGAATACTGCGTCCGCTTTTGTTATCAAAACTCTGACGAGTTTGATATACCCGTTATATGAAATAACGGGACTGCACTTTGACAACTTAATACTGCAAAAATCTGAAGAAAGGAGGAAAAGTATATGGCAATTCATAATCAGATAAAACCGCCTTCAGGTAACTTCTTTATCATACCGAACCGTATATTTAAAGAGCGTCTGAAAGCAAGGGACCTTGCTGTTTACTGCTATCTGATATACTGTGCGGACCGCGTCACTTTTGACTGCTATCCTGCAAGAAAGACTATCGCCAAAGCCTGTGAAATGAGTCCGCCTACAGTCGATGAAGCAACAAAAGTGCTTGAGGAAAAAGGCTTGATTAACGTCTCGCGCAGATATGATTTAAACGGCAACCGCACCTCGCATATGTATACTATCAATAAAATTTGGTAACCCTTATTTAAAACTTAATAAAAACAATAAAAAATCCCTTCGAAATTATTCGATTTTTCTTTCATTATTTCGAAGAAATTATTGAAAGCAGGTAAAAGTCGGGCGTATGCTCTGTCGCCCGACACACACATCCGACGGCAGTGCCGACGGTTTTTGGGATGTTTTAACAGGGGTATACCAAAAATCAGGAATTGGAGATGATATTAATAGAAAAGAAGAAAAAGTTCGCATACTTTCAGTTACCGAGTCAGGTTGAAATGATGGATAAAGTACTTCCTTTAACGAACTGTACTTCGCGAGGCGACCTCGTTCGTACTGCAGTTGATTTCTATATCGGATACGTTCTGCAGACTCAAAACGTGGATTATCTTTCCCCTATGATAACTTCTGTTATCAAAAATGAAATACAGCAAACGGAAAAAGGAATGTGCGAAATGCTGTTTAAGATGGCAGTTGAGCTTGATAAACTCAACCGACTCAGCGCAGTTTCTTATAATTATTCAAGCATTGACTGGGAAAAACTGAACAAGGTTTGCTGTGAAGACGTTGCTTATTCTAACGGGTTTATATCTCTTAAAGAAGCAAATGATCTCATGTACGGTAAACGCTGATGGCAAAAATAATTGTTTCGAGCAGGTTCGTTAAGAATCCGTCAGCGCAAAACACCGGAAAACTCATTCGTTATATGGGAACGAGAGAAGGAGTTGAAAAGCTTCCAAAAGGTATTGATAATTCACCTTCAACAAAACAGCAGAGGACTCTCATCAGCAGAATCATAAAACACTATCCAGATACAATGGATTACGTTGAGTTTGATGACTATTTAAATCTGCCTTCAAAAGCAAATGCAACGGAGTTTATCAGCGCGGTAGTGGAAAGAAATGCTGACAGAACCGATGAACTTAAAAGCTTGGTTTCATATATTGCAGAGCGCCCCGGCGTTGAAAAGCTCGGCTCACACGGTTTGTTTTCTCAAAGCGACGATGCTATTAACATCGATAAAGTTGCCGAGCAGGTATCAAATCATCAGGGCGTTGTGTGGACTCATGTAGTCAGTTTGCGCCGTGAAGATGCCGAACGGCTCGGCTATAACAACGCTCAGGCGTGGAAGGATTGCGTCAGAAGGAACATGAATGAACTTGCCGAAGCGCATAAGATTCCCGTGAGTGATATGCAGTGGTACGCCGCCTTTCATAACACCTCGCATCATCCGCATATACATTTGATTGTATATTCAAAGTCAGGTCAGGGCTATCTCACTAAAAAAGGTATGGAAAAGATGCGCAGCACCTTCGGTAACGATATATTCCGCAACGAGCAGATGAAACTGTTCAGGGAGCAGACGGAAATCCGTGATGCACTGAAAGCGGAAATGGAAGACGTGCTTGAAGGTTTTGCATCAATGCGCTATCCGATAACTGATGAAACTGCTGAACTTATTTTGCAGTTGCAAAACGAGCTTAACAACTGCAAGGGCAAAAAGGTTTACGGTTATCTTCCTAAAAACGTGAAAGAAACTGTAAATAAATTGCTCGGACATATTGTTAATGAAAACAGTGCGCTTCGGTATATGTACGCCAAATGGAACGAAATCAATCACCTGAAACTTTCGCTTTATTATGAAAGCGATAAAGACAGCGACATTCCTATTGAGGATAACAAAGAGTTCCGTTCCCTTAAAAATATGCTGATAAAAACCGTGCTGGAAGTGCAAATCAGCGTTGCTGAAAGCGAATGGGAAAGCGCCGATAGTAACATTAATCTGTTCAACAGGATACTGAAATCAATAGCATCGCTGTTCAGCAGCAAAGCAACAGACCGCATCAACGCAATCAACGCACAGAAGCGTAATCAAAAAGACGGCAAGGTGCTTTCAAAAGAGCAGCAGAAACGGATTGCTCACGGTGAGCGTTCTATTGACGTCAGCTACGACAAGAAAGAAAAGAACAAGGAAGATTCTCGCAGAGCAACTGAAAACGCAGAGGCTCTATTTGCTATTGCAAGTGGCATTATTGATTTAGCGAAGCACATCCCATCGCAGCAACAAACCAGTCAAGTACAAAACTATTATGACGATACCGATAACTTTGATGAAGACGAAGGATTCTCAATGGGCGGTATCTGAGGAGGATGATAAAGATAGAATTACAAGAAAACATCTCTGCTGTTGAAGTCTACTACAACGGCAAAGAAAATGAATTCCAGGATTTCCTGAAAAGTATTATAAAAGGCTATGTTTCAGACGACACAATCTCCGCGGAAAACAGCGATGATAATTAGTTTTTATTTGTCTGGATATTATAGATTCTTTGTGATATGTTGTGTTTGAAAAAATACCGAAAGGAGTTCTGAAAATGAAAGTATGGTTATATTCAAGACTATCGCGTGATGAAGATGCCGAGCTGAATTCGCTTAGTAATCAGCAGAAAATACTGCGTGAATATGCAGAAAGCAACGGCTATGAAATTGCAGGCGAATCTGCTGACGACAACATAAGCGGAATGCATTTCAACAGACCCGGCATCAACGAAATCTACAGTGCAGTTGAGAATAAAAAGATTGATGCCGTAATAGTTAAAGACCTTTCCCGTCTCGGCAGGCACAGAACGCAGACTGCGCTGTTCATTGATTACCTTCGTGAAAACGACGTGCGTGTGCTGTCCGTAACCGAAAACATTGATACGAGCAACGAGGATGACGACTTGATGGTCGGATTCAAAGGTATCTTCAACGATATGTATGCGCGTGACATCAGTAAGAAAATCCGAGCCGGCTACAAACAGAAACAAAAAGAAGGTATCATACTGATACCTCCGATGGGTTACTACAAGGACAAGATTACCGGCGAAGTGGTTATCCTTGACGAAGCGGCTGAAATAGTGAAGCGGATATTCAAGTTATTCCTTGACGGTTACGGAATGAAAAACATCGCTCACCTGCTGAATTCGGAAGGTATTAAATCCGCCGGATACTATCAGCAGCAGACCATTGGCAAAAAGCACGGCTACAACAAGCCTGAAATCGCCAACCGATATTTATGGAACGGTTCAGGCATAAAGCGGATACTGACAAACGAGTTCTATATCGGCACTCTGGTGTGCCACAAGTCCTACACGAGCAGGATTAATCACATCAGAAAAGAACTGCCCGATGAAGAACACTTCGTTCACGAAAACTTTGTCCCTGCGATAATATCCAAAGAAACCTTTGACAAGGTACAAAAGATAATTGATAACCGAAAGCGCACAAACGTCAGAGCGAGTTCAGGACAACCCTGCCACAGATACACCGGTCTGATAAAGTGTGCAGACTGCGGTTCCGTGTTCGTATGCAAAATTCGCAGAAAGAATTCTCCCGACAGATATTACGAATATGTCTGCAACGGTTATCACCGCTACGGCAAAGAGCACTGCACCTCGCATATGATAAGAGAATCGGACATGGACCAAATCATCTATGACGAGCTTGAAAATATCAGAGCGATAGCGCAGGAAAACTGTTCGAGAATAGATGCTGACTTCAGACGATGGAAAGCCAACAAAGGCACGACAGAGAGCCGTATAAGCGAATTTAAGGCAAAGTTGGAACAACGACAGCAGGATCAGCAAGATATCCTTCTGGAGCGAATCAGGGACAAAGAAAGAGTATCCGTGTACACACAAATGCTTGAAGCCTGCGAAAGCGACATAAAGAAAATATCCCAAGAGATAGAAAACCTTCGGGATATCGAATCAACCGTAAACGCAAGGAAAAAGGAAATCAAAAACAGCATTGAAGTCCTTGACCAAATTGCAAAAGACGGTGAAATCAGCGATTCGGATTTGCGGCTGCTCGTTGACAAAATAGAGATTGCCGAAAAAGACGGACAGATCACTGTAACGGTTATCCTGAACGGCAACTTCAGGCAGCACATCGACTTATACAAGGGCGGCAAACTCAATGAACGCTATATGGAAAGCTGGTGCATGGCATCGTAACAAGACCGAAAACAGCGAGCATAATGCTCGCTGTTGCTGCTATTATAATATAAAAAGGTTTTCTTCTAAGATTTTTATCATTTCGTTCTGGTTTTTGTATAGTTTTTCAACAGATAGATTATTAGATAAAAACCAATACCAATCCTTTATCCATTGATTATCAGAAAAATATTGATATTCATTAATATATTCATCAGTAAAATGATTAGGAAATATTATTTGTAGAGCGTGTAATCTGCCAAGAAACTGTGCGATATAGTATGCCTTTTGCACATAATCGATTGTAGAAGTACAGTCATTTTGTAATAATTCTAGTTGAGCGGGTAATTCAACATTTACAATATCTGTAACTTGAGAATAATCAAACATATTATCAAAACTATATTTTCTTACAAAATAGTATCCTTTGCTACGCGCATTAAATTCTGTCCACAGTTGAAATGGTAGATTTTTTGATATGCTGAGTATATCGTCATAGTCTTGAGCGTTAATTAATAGTGCAAAATCTGTATAGTCCCTTGCATGAGTAGTTTCATGAACGATAGTTCCAACCCAAGTTGCGTTGTTGTCGTTAAGATATTTCAGCATTAAGTCTTTATTAATTAGAATATTAAAATCTTCGCCAACAGACCTTGGACAAACAGTCACACCATTATATCTGTTAAGTGTATTCATTTTTAAAGGTTCTTTCTTTGCAACATCGGGGCGTAATTTGAAATACTCATCCTTCATGTTGTCGGTGATTATATAGTTTGCATTTATAGGCTCTACATCAAATACTCTATTGTAATCACTAACAATCATACCTAATATGTCTTGTAAAGAATAGTTATTCATTATTTCTCCTTAACTAACTTTTATTTGATATAATCAATCAATTCTAAAATATTATACAAAAGAATAAATAGTTTGATACAGTCTGTCTTTCGAACAGGTTTGCTGGTCATTCCGTGGTCAATATAATTTCTATTAACCACAGTAGTTTCTTTTGTAAAGTTTTCAGTATCTTCAAAAATCATAAATAAGCACTCAAGAATATTCGATGATATTAGTGAAAAAAAGAAAATATCCTTATTGGTTATAGCTTTTCTTGTTAACTTTTTAAACTTTTTTATTGCACGAATACCAACATCAAGCTTTCCTTCTCCTTTTTTCTGAAGTCTTATAATCCTTGAATCAATTATCGAGAACAATAACATAGCACAAGCTTTATATTGACGGTTATTATAGCAGAATATAGCCTCTTTCAAATCTTTCTTTCTACTACACATTTCTTCAAGAGTATCAAAAAGATTTACAATGTTATCCTTTTTACAGCATTGAATAATTAGTTGATCAGCCTCTTGCTGCGTTGATGGACATTTATGAAAACAATCATATTCTGCAAATGGGGGCAATGTCCACCCAAATCTTCCCCACTGTTTATAAGATTTCAGCAGTTGTTCCTTTTCTTTTTCGGAATACTCTTTAATATCGAGAGAGTTAACTAAGGAAACGATTTTTCTGCTTGCTTCAGCTAATTCAGATAATGCGTTTGTAATAGTTTTTGAGATAGCTTTTGAGTTTTCATTATACCAAGAAAAAACACCTAACAATATTTCACCTAAGCGATCAAGATTAGGCTTTTCAACTACTGCAAATGCGTCAAAATACTTTCTTTTTATATCATTGAAAGTGTTTGCCATATTACTTTTTAGGTGTTCTACTGCATCAGGAATATTCCTTACGCAATACCTATAATATGTGCGAATATAATGTTCACATATTTCAGGACATATAATATCATCAAAAAATTGATAAAACTCTTCATCAAAGGAAAACTCATTAAAAACATTGATGAAAAATTCATCGTCCTGTGCAACAACTGTTTCAACAGAAGGTATATTTTCTGTAATTACGGAATCAACCAGTACTGAAGAAACATGCTTTTTATAATTAAAAGTATTGGCATCAATAATATCGGGGAGTAACAGTCTTCCAATTGAAACTACAGCTGTATATTTTATGTTTTCAAGAATAAACGTTATTTCTTGGCTACCATCATCCACTTGTATTTTGTTATCAGACATAGTTTTACTCCTTAAACATAAATAATGCCTTGGAAGTTTAGTTCCAAGGCATTGGTGCAGGAGATGGGACTTGAACCCACACTGCTTGCACAACAGGTACCTGAAACCTGCGCGTCTGCCTATTCCGCCACTCCTGCACATATTCAATTTTACCTCTCATTTTTACACGGTGAGGCTACCGAGGCGGAGTCGAAATTCAACTTAATCCGCTTATATAATAACGGCTATGCCGATATTATCAACTTTACACAGAGGCAGCGCGACCTGAATCTAGCGCGTCTGCCATTCCGCCACTCCTGCATTTATGCTTCCTTGCTTGCAAGGAAGCTACTTTTATATTTGGGTGAGGGCGAAGCCCTCCCGAAATTCTTGACTCTTAATTAGAGCTTAACGCTCTGCGGTTGTCCGTTGCTTTCCATTGATTTATCTGCAAGGTAAACGCAGAGGTGACCTGCGATTGAATCGAAAACGGAGGTGCATGCAAGGGAGGGCTTGCCGCCTCTGATGAACATAACGAAGTCCTCTGCGAGTCTTTCGTCGCCGCCGCCGTGGCCGCCGTATGCGCCAACCATATCGCCGCTTACTCTTAAATCAACCTCTTCAACATCGCATTCCTCGTGATGAGCGTCGGGTGAGGGGTTAATCTTAAGCACTGTGAACTTTGATTCCTCGAAGTTGCCGTAGATTTCGCCCTTTGTGCCGATAATATGGATGTATCTTCTCGGCTCTGATGAACCGCCAACCATATTGTGAGTTCCTGTTGCGCCTGACTTGAAGTTAACAAGAACTGACTGATGGTCAACAATATTATTATCGCACTTATAAATGCAGCGAGCGTACTGATTATCGCTCTTCATAAGCTCGATTTTGTCTTCAATAGTCGGGTTCGGAAGATGCTCAAGCGCATCCCAGACATAGAAGGACCAACGGTCGGGATGGTCGATATAAAGTCTCTTTGTTGAGAAATCGCAGGTGTCAACATGGGGACAGTCGAGCATACAGATTGTTCCTGCGCCTTCGGGTGCGTTTTCCTCTTTGAACTGATATTTGCTTCCGTAAGAGCTTATCTGACTCGGCTTTGTTTCGCTCATAAGCCACATCATAATATCAAGGTCGTGGCAGCACTTTGCAAGAAGCATACTTGTGTGGCACTTATCTGAATTTGCCCACTTACCTCTTACATAAGAGGTTGAAAGGTGGTGATATGAAACGTGCTCACTTGTCTGAATATTGATAATATCGCCGATTTCGCCGCTTGCAACTCTTTCCTTAATTGAGTAATAGAAGGGAGTGTAGCGAAGAACGTGGCAAATCATAACCTTTGAGTTATTTTTCTTAGCACATTCAACAATCTGCCACATCTCGTCTTCATTAACTGCGAAGGGCTTTTCAAGCAGCATATCATAGCCTGCGTCGAGAAGGGGAAGAGTTGTTTCAAGGTGAAGCTCGTCCATTGTGCCGTTGATAACGGTGTCTGCAAGCTTGCCGTGACGAGCAAGCTCCTGAGCGCTTTCAAAGCACATATCCTCGCCGAAGCCGAAATATTCCATTGCCTTCTGGCGTCTTACGGGATTGGGGTCTGCAACGCCTACGATTTTAAGAAGCTCGGGGTTTGTTTTTGCAAGCTCACTGTAAACAAAAGCTCTGTGACCTGCACCTACAATAATAGCGGTAACCGGTTTCTGTTCCATAGATAGCACCTCGCATCACTAAATAACAATAAGATTATAGCATATAAATTTAATTTTTCAACACTTATTTTACACATTACTGTATTATTGTATTGCAACACTTGACAAATAGCGCTTTTCAAGTTATTTTATTTAAAAGAAATTTAAAATAAGGAATAATTTATTATGGTTTGCAATACAATTCTTGACGCTATCGGCCACACGCCGATGATAAGATTAAATAAGCTTGTTGATGAGGACAGCGCTCAGATTTTTGTTAAATATGAGGGCGTTAATATCGGCGGCTCAATTAAAACAAGAACGGCATATAATATGCTCAAAAGCGCTGCACAGAAGGGCAGAATTAACGAGAATTCTATTATCGTTGAGCCCACAAGCGGAAATCAGGGAATCGGCATTGCGCTTGTCGGCGCGGTTATGGGCTATCAGGTTAAAATAATTATGCCCGATTCTGTTTCGGAAGAGAGAAGAAAGCTCATCAAAAACTACGGTGCAGAGGTTATTCTTGTTCACGATGCAGGCGATATCGGCGCATGTATTGCCGAGTGCATTTCATTATCTGAAAAAATGAGGGATGAAAACCCGAATGTATTTATTCCTTCTCAGTTTGATAACCCCGATAATCCGAAGGCACATATCTATTACACCGCAACCGAAATTCTTGAGCAGGTTAACTGCGATATAGACGGCTTCTGTTCGGGTGTTGGAACGGGCGGAACAATCAGCGGTATAGGTGAGGTTTTAAAGAGACAGAATCCCTCAATAACTATCTGGGCAGTTGAGCCTGCGAATGCTGCAATATTAAGCGGCGGTTCGGTTGGCACGCATCTTCAGATGGGTATCGGCGACGGACTTATTCCCGAAAACCTCAACACCAAGATCTATGATAATATCTGCGTTGTTTCGGATAAAGAGGCTATTGAAACCGCGCGCCGTCTTGCAAGTGAAGAGGGAATTATGTGCGGAATTTCAAGCGGTTCAAATGTTGCCGCAGCGCTGCGCCTTGCAAAGCGTCTTGGCAAGGGCAAAACCGTTGTAACAGTTCTTCCCGATACAGGAGAAAGGTATTTCAGTACCGAGCTGTTTGATTAATTATTAAAACCTCACACCTTCCCCTTGAGGGGAAGGGGGACCGCTTGCGGTGGATGAGGTGTGTTGAATTAACAGCACAGTTTAAGCAATTCGCCGATAGCAGTCATAACAATAAGACACCTCATCAGTCACCTTCGGTGACAGCTTCCCCTCAAGGGGAAGCTATGAGAAACCTAAAACCTATGAAAAAACTATTAGTTTACCTGAAAAACTACAAATGGCAATGCGTGCTTGCTCCACTGTTTAAGATGCTGGAGGCGAGCTTTGAACTCATTGTGCCCCTTGTTGTTGCTTCAATTATCGACAACGGTATCAGAAAAGGGAATATGGGCGTAGTTTATTCAAGAACTGGAGTGCTTGTTTTGCTTGCTCTTGTCGGAATGACTGCCGCAATCAGCGCTCAGTTTTTTGCTGCAAAGGCTGCAACGGGCTTTGCAACCGAGCTGAGACTTTCACTTTTCAAAAAGATTCAAAGCTTTTCCTACAGCGAGATTGATAAAATCGGAACTTCAACGCTTATTAACCGCATTACAACCGATGTTAACCAGGCTCAGAGCGGCGTTAATATGGTTTTAAGGCTGTTTCTGCGTTCACCGTTCATCGTTGCAGGCGCGATTATTATGGCTCTGTTTATAGATGTTAAGGCAGGGCTTATTTTTCTTGCCGTTGTTGCTCTTTTAACTTTGGTTATAGTGACTGTTATGAAAATAACGGTTCCGAAATATAAAGAGGTTCAGAAAACCCTTGATAATGTAACGCTTTTAACTCGCGAAAACCTTAAGGGAGCAAGGGTTATCCGAGCATTTACAAACGAGGAAAACGAGCTTAAGAAGTTTGAAGAAAAAAACGAATGGCTTGCACATCTTCAAAGAGTTGCAGGGCGTATTTCTGCAATAATGAATCCTGCAACATATGTTATTATAAATATCGGAATAATTGCGCTCATTCAGTACGGCGCAGTGCGCGTTAATTCCTCGCATCTTTCGCAGGGTAATGTTGTTGCGCTTTATAACTATATGAGCCAGATTTTAGTTGAGCTCATAAAATTCGCAAATCTTATTGTAACCGTTACAAAGGGCTTTGCTTCATCATCAAGAATTGCGGCGCTACTCGAGGTTGAAAACACGCTTGAAAGCAACGATAACAGCGAGGTTAAAAACTCGCATGCTGTTTGCTTTGAGAATGTTTCGCTTACCTATAAAGGCGCAGGCGACGAAAGCTTAAAGAACATCAGTTTTTATGCGGATAGGGGCGAAACCATCGGCGTTATCGGCTCAACGGGAAGCGGTAAATCCTCGCTTGTTAACCTGATTGCACGCTATTACGATTCAACCGACGGCACCGTTTATGTTGACGGCAGAGATGTTAAATCCTATTCAAATGAAGAGCTCAGAAGCAAAATAGGCTTTGCCGAGCAGAAGCCCGTTCTTTTCAGCGGAAGCGTAAGGGATAATATGCGCTGGGGCAAGAATGACGCAACTGATGAAGAAATAAACGAGGCGCTGAAAATTGCTCAGATTTATGATTCAATCTGTGAAAAAGACGGTCTTGAAACCGAAATAGAGCAGGGCGGCGCAAACCTTTCGGGCGGTCAGAAGCAGAGGCTTTCGGTTGCAAGAGCAATTATTAAAAAGCCCGAAATCATAATTCTTGACGACAGCGCTTCGGCACTTGATTTTGCAACGGAAAAAGCTATGAGGGAAGCTGTTTTAAAGCTTGACTACAAGCCCACGCTTTTCATTGTTTCACAGCGCTGCTCTTCAATTATAAATGCAGACAGAATTATTGTTCTTGATGACGGTTGCTGCGTTGGCATTGGCAATAATTCCGAGCTTTTATCCTTCTGCGAGGTATACAGGGAAATCTATTATTCCCAGTTTGAAAAGGAGGATAATAATGAGCAATAAAGAAGTTATTAAAAGAGTATCCTCCTATATCGGCAGATATAAATTCCATCTTATTGTTTCAATGCTGCTTGCGCTCATCAGCACGGCAGGAATACTTTATATACCTATTCTGATTGGCAGAGCCATTGATAAAATAGTCGGTGCAGGCGAGGTTGATTTTAAGGCAATAGGCGGAATTCTTCTTGAAATATGCATAATCATTGCTGCCTGTGCGCTTTCACAGTGGGTTATGAATGCGCTTAATAATAAGATAACCTATAATGTTGTCCGCGATATGAGGGCGAGGGCGTTTTCAAAAATTGAAAGCCTGCCCATATCCTATATTGATTCGCACAAAACGGGCGATATTGTTTCAAGAGTTATTTCGGATGTAGACCAGTTTGCAGACGGTCTGCTCATGGGCTTTGCTCAGTTCTTCACGGGCATTGTTACAATAATAATAACCCTTGCTTTTATGCTTTCAATCAACATCTGGATTTCCATAGTTGTTGTTATTGTTACTCCGCTTTCGTTTGTTATTGCGGCATTTGTTGCAAAGAAAACGCACAAAATGTTCACCCTGCAGAGCAAAACAAGGGGCGAGCAGACTGCATTCATCGATGAAATGATTGGCAATCAGAAAATTGTTGATGCTTATTCAATGCAGGATGAAAATATCAAGCGCTTTGATGAGATTAACCAAAGGCTCGGCAAGTATTCGTTAAAGGCAATTTTCTATTCATCAATAACAAATCCTGCAACAAGGTTTGTAAACTCAATAGTTTACGCCGCTGTTGCATTCTTCGGCGCATTGCTTGCTGTTAAAACCCAGCAGGAGGCAATAACTGTCGGCGTTCTTGCAAGCTTTCTTGCATATGCAAATCAGTACACAAAGCCGTTTAACGAAATCAGCGGTGTAATAACCGAGCTTCAGAATGCTTTTGCCTGCGCTGCAAGGCTGTTTGAACTGCTTGAAGAGGAAAGCGTTGCACCCGATAAGGAAGACGCCATTGAAATCAAAGCGGTTGACGGCAGACTTGAAATTAAAAATGTTTGTTTCTCATACACCGAAAACAAAAAGCTGATTGAGGACTTCAATCTGAGCGTTAAACCCGGTCAGAGAATTGCAATAGTAGGTCCCACGGGCTGCGGAAAAACAACGCTTATTAATCTGCTTATGCGTTTTTATGATGTTAACAGCGGAAAAATCGCTCTTGACGGAAATGCTTATGACGATATAACCATGCAATCTCTGCGACAAAGCTACGGTATGGTTTTGCAGGATACATGGCTTAAATCGGGAACAATTAAGGAAAACATAACCGTTGGTGCGCCCGATGCAACCGATGAAGAAATTATTGAGGCTGCGAAAAAAGCGCACGCTCATTCGTTCATCAAAAGGCTTGAAAATGGATATGATACCGAAATAGGCGAGGACGGCGGCTCGCTTTCGCAGGGTCAGAAACAGCTTATATGTATTGCAAGGCTTATGCTCAGACCGCCTGCAATGCTTATTCTTGATGAGGCTACCTCGTCAATCGATACAAGAACCGAAATCCGTATTCAAAAGGCATTTGCAAAGCTTATGCAGGGCAGAACAACCTTTATTGTTGCTCACCGTCTTGCAACCATTAAAGAAGCGGATGTTATTCTTGTTATGAACGAGGGAAGAATAATAGAGCAGGGAAGTCACAGCGAGCTGCTTGAAAAACAGGGCTTCTATTATAAGCTTTATTATTCGCAGTTTATTGATTTGAAAATTTGACAGGTTATAGACAAGTGTTGAAATAATAAACTAAATGTTAAAAAACTATACAAATTTTACTTTCTATATTGAAAATTGAGAAAAGTGTGCTATAATTAACTGTATGTTAAACTTTTCACAAAGTTTAATTTATTCAGCGTCAAAAAATAGGAGATGAATTTTAAATGTGTCAACTGGATTCGCCCTGTGCAATAAAAACCAAGAAGAAGCTTGCAGGCGCGTTGAAAGAACTAATGCAAACCACAACATTTGATAAGATTACAGTTTCGGATATTACCGAAAAATGCAATGTTCATCGTCAGACCTTCTACTATCATTTTCAGGATAGATATGAGCTGCTTGACTGGATATTTGCAAAAGAGCTGATTGAGCCCTTTACCGATAATATTAATTCTGATAATCTTCAGGAAAAGGTTTATAATCTCTTTGAAACAATGGCAGAGAATAAAAAATTCTATCAGCACGCACTTCAGACAAACAGTGATGATTTAATCAGATACATCAGCAAAATTGCTTCCGAACAGTATCTTGTAATTTTCAAAAATGTTTCAAAGGAAAGCGGAATTAATTCCGACGATGAAGCAGACGAGCTTATGGCAGAGTTTTTCGGATACGGCATATGCGGAATTGTTATGAGCTGGGCGCTTCGCGGTATGAAAGAGCCGCCTAAGGCAATGACCGATAAGCTTGATAATTTCTTTATTAACTACAAAAAGATTAAATCATAAAAAATAATCGAAACTTTAAGGCACCCTGACTATTTCAGTCAGGGTGCCTTTTGAATTTCGATTTTTATTTATATCCTTGTTGTGTATGCCATAATTCCCGAAGGCTCTAGATCAATTATTCCGTAGCTGTAGTCACACACTGCGCCGGGGTTCATATAATATATTCCGTCTTCAATTTCGCATATGGGCATATGGGTGTGCCCGAATAAGCATATATCCGCTTTAACATCCCTTGCCTTTTGCTTTAACACCTCGTATCCGTGCTTAACATAGAAGGGGTGCCCGTGGGTTATAAAAACCTTTTTGCCTGCGCAGTTAATAAGCTTTGTCAGGGGATGGGTGCTTGAAAAATCGCAGTTACCTGCAACACATTCAATTTTCAAATTCGGGTAAACAGTAAGAAGCGTTTCTATTTCATCCGCGCTGTCGCCGAGGTTGATGAATAAATCCGCATTTTTCATATGCCTTTCAACAATGTCAAAAAGAGCAGAGGTTCTTCTGTGAACATCAGACGTAACAACTATTCTCATTCATAAAACTCCGTATATCAACATATTTTAATAGTGTGGGCATTAGAGATTCGAACCTAATAAGCCTTAAATTGCATATTTTACGCTCCTTTTTCCGCTTTTTGTTTTACCATACGATAGTATGCTTGCACCAAAAAACAAAAAAATGAACGCAAACTATGGAATTTAAGGTGCTTCGCAGTTTTGACCTGTTCATTTTTTGCAAAGACAAGGCAAAGCGGTGAAGCAAGGCTGGCGCCTTACAAGGCGCTTTAACGCAGTATTTGTGAAAAAGGGACGGTCAAAACCTTGTTATGTTCGAATCCCTAATGCCTAATTATATTATACGGAGATGATTTTTTCAATGAAAAAAGATAACATAAATATTAATGAACTGAAAAATGCTGCCGAAAGCGGAAATGTTGATGATTTTATTGATAAAAACCTTTCGAGCGATTCGGCTAAAAAGGTTAAGCAGATATTAAGCGACAGAGCGTCTATGGAAAAGCTTCTCTCAACGCCCGAGGCAAAGGCGCTGTTTAAAAAATTCACCGAATAATGGAGTGAAATAATGGACAATATAAATGAAATAATATCCTCGCTTTCAAGCGAAGATATTGAAATGCTAAAGGGTGTTGCAAGCTCGATTTTGGGTGAAGAAAAGGAAAAGAAAACCACCGAGGTTATGCCCGTAGCGCCGTCCGCAAATCCCATTGCAAATTTAGGGCTTAACGCCTCGGATTTTCAGATGCTTATGAGGGCAAAAGGAATACTTGATAAAATGAATTCAGCCTCTTCAAAAAATGCCGATTTAATAAACGCCTTAAAGCCCCATCTTTCACCCGAATCACAGAAAAAGGCGGATAACGCAATCAGAATACTGAAGCTTTTTGAGGTTCTGCCATACTTAAAGGAGTTGTTTTAATGCCCGATTTTTCTTACTCCGATATAAACGAGGCTAAAAGAAGAGTTAAGGAAATGCAGGACAGAGCAAAGAGCTACACCGAATCGAATAATACCACGCACCCCGAGCAAACCGAAAACAAAAACAGCGAAAAGAAAGGCGAGCAGCATTCTGCGTTCGGCTTATTTGATTTACTGGGTGATTTATCAAGCGGTGACGATTCCTCAAAGGGGCTTATTCTTGCGCTGATTATGATTCTTTCAAAGGAAAAAGCGGATAATATGCTCATTTTTGCCCTTCTGTATATTTTGTTATAATAAAATATGGAAATTCAATAAAGAATATGTTATAGTTATTATTTAGAATGTTAAAAAATGGTGATTAAATGAAGGAATTTGAAAAGATAAGTATAAACGAAGGCGTTGATATTATCAGCGTTTGCACAAACCGTTTCAAAACAAACGAAATATCAATAAGCTTTATTGTTCCGCTTGATGAAAAAACAGCTTCATCAAATGCGCTGCTTGCATATTTAATTTCGCAAACAACAAAAAGCTGCCCCGAGGTAAGCGATTTCAATAAAAAGCTTGCACTGCTTTACGGTGCGAGCATTAATGCGTTTATTTCAAAGCTCGGCGAAAATCAGTGCATAACCGTTGAAGCCTCCTGCCTTGACGACAGATTTGCAATAGGCGGTGAAAAAATAAGCGCCGAGGTTTTTGATTTCCTATGCAAGCTGATATTTGATGTTAAGCTTCATGAAAACGGCTGCTTCTTTAACGAGGATATTCAGCGCGAAAAAAGACTGCTTACAGAGAGAATAGAGAGCGAAGAAAACGATAAAAGAGTTTTTGCTCTTCGCCGTCTTGAAAGCATTATGTTTGAAAATGAGCCCTACAGCGTTAACCGTTTCGGCAGCAAGCAGAGTATTGCCGAGGTTAGCTCGGATTCACTGAAAAGCTCGCTTGAATATCTTATCAGGAGTGCAAAAATTCAGATAACCGTTGTAGGCAATGCTGATATTGATTTAATAAGCGAAACTGCAAAAGGCTATTTCGGCGGTATTGAGCGCAGCTATGTTCCGCCCGTTAACAGCGTTTTCAAAGCTGAGGCAAATGAGGTTAAAACCGTAACGGACAGAATGGATGTTAAGCAGGGCAAGCTTGTTTTAGGCTTCAGAGTGAATAATTACAGCGAATTTGAAAGCAATCCGAAAATGCGCCTTTTCAGCGATATTTTCGGCGGCGGACCGTATTCAAAGCTGTTTAATAATGTTCGCGAAAAGCTTTCCCTTTGCTACTACTGCTCTGCAAGATACGACAGAAGAAAAAGCAGCATAATTATTCAGTGCGGCTGTGAAGAAGAGAATATGGATAAAGCGGTTGAGGAAATCTTAAATCAGCTATCCGAAATTAAAAAAGGCAATATTGACGAGGAATTCAGCGCAGGCAAGATGGCAATAAACGATGCAATAAACAGCGTTCCCGATGATTCAATTTCGCTTCTCAGCTGGTATGCAAACCAGGTTTGCGACGGCAATGTTTTATCGCCTGCACAGTCGGCAGACGAAAACGATAAGGTTTCACAGGAAGAAATAATAAGCTGTGCAGAGCTTCTCAGCCTCGACACAATATATAAGCTTGTTTCAAAAAAGGAGGGTGAATAATGGATATCAAAGAGATTAAATCCGAAATCCTTCAGGAAAGATATTTTGAAATAAACCACCCTTCGGGACTTAAAATATTTGTAATGCCAAAGGAAAACTATTCCTCAACCTATGCGATTTTCGGAACTAACTACGGTTCGATAGACACAAGGTTTAAGCGCTCGGACTGTGATGAATGGACCGAGGTTCCCGAGGGAATAGCGCATTTCCTTGAACACAAGCTTTTTGAAAGCGAGGAGCTCGGCGCATTTGAAAGATATGCAAAAACGGGCGCAAGCGCAAACGCATACACCTCGTTTGATAAAACCTGCTATCTTTTCCAGTGCAGCGATAATTTCAAGGAGAGTCTGAAAATCCTTCTTGATTTCGTTCAGAATCCCTATTTCACGGCGCAAACCGTTGAAAAGGAGCAGGGAATTATTGCACAGGAAATAAGAATGTATCTTGATGAAGCAGGCTGGATGAGTATGTTTAATCTGCTCAAATGCTTCTATCATAAGCATCCCGTAAAAATTGATATTGCAGGAACTGTTGAAAGTATTGCACAGATAACGGACAAGCTGCTTTACAGCTGCTATAACACCTTCTATAATCTTCACAATATGGCGCTTGCGGTTGTTGGAAATGCGAGTGTTGAGGAGGTTCTTGAGGTTTGCAACGAATACCTTAAGCAATCCGAGGAGCTTTCGATTGAAAAATCGTTTGAGGACGAGCCGAGAGAGATTGTTCAAAGCTATATTGAGCATAATCTTGAGGTTTCCGTTCCTGTTTTCAGCTTCGGTTATAAAGAGGCTTGTGAAAAGCCGATTCCCGATTTCAGAGATTATATCGAAACAAACATTCTGCTTGAGGTTATTGCAGGCAAAACCTCGCCCCTTTACACAGAGCTTTTTGAAAAAGGCTTGATTAATAATACTTTTTCAAAGGAATACTTTACGGGCTACGGCTATGAATCCGTTATATTTGAGGGCGAAAGCGAGCGCCCCGAAGAGGTTGCAAAGGCAATAAAAGAGGAAATTGCAAGAATCAAAAATGAGGGCATAGACGCCGAGCTTTTTGAAAGCGTAAGAAGAAGCCTTTACGGCAAAGAAATTATGTCTTTCAACGATATTGATAATATTGCAAATTCAATGATTGCCTGCGAGTTCAATAATTGGAATATGTTTGATGCGGTTAATATCTACCGCGATATAACCGCTTCTGATATCGAAAAACGCCTTTCTTCAATGATGGACGAGCAGTTCAGCGCGCTATCAGTTGTAAGAAAAGCAAATTAATTGTCTGAGCGAAGCGAGGTTCGTTTGCGACCGCTCCCGGTGGGAGATAAAGGGAGCAATAAGAACTGCCGAACGGTCAAAATTTGTCGGCGCTCCAAGCCGAAACAAATTTTGGGCACCGTTGGTCGTATACCTTAAACTCGGAACTCGGCGCTCGCAACTCGAAACTATTTTTCAGGAGGACAAACTATGGACGAAACAACCAACAATATTACCCGAGTGGTTTTCGACGGACTCGGAATCAGTTTTAATGTTCCGTCGGTTGCGTTTACCGTGTTCGGTTATGAAATTCACTGGTACGGAATAATTATTGCTTTCGGCTTTGCGCTTGCCGTTTTATACGGAGGCAGGGGAGCATATAAATGGAAAATGAGCCTTGACGGCATGACCGATGTTCTTCTTTGGGGAACAATTTTCGGAATTGTTGGCGCAAGGGCATATTATGTTGCTTTCGAGTGGGATTATTATGCTAAGCATTTAAGTGAAATTCCTGCTATATGGAACGGCGGAATTGCAATTTACGGCGGAATTATCGGCGCATTAATAGGCGCTGCAATAGGCTGTAAAATCGGAAAAATCAATTTCCTTAACCTGCTTGATTTGGGCGCTTTAGGCTTGCTTATAGGTCAGGGAATAGGCAGATGGGGCAATTTCTTCAACCAGGAAGCCTTCGGAACAAACACCGAAACAGCGCTTTTCAGAATGTGGTCCGAGAAAATAAAGAATGAACTCGCCTCCAGAGCTCCTGAGCTCGCTGCAAGGGGCATTGAAGTGGACCCGTCAACCCCCGTACATCCAACATTTTTATATGAAAGCGTATGGTGTCTTTTAAGCTTTCTTGTTCTTCACATAATAGTTAAGAGGTTCAGAAAATTCAGAGGCGAAATCTTTATGCTTTACGGCGTTTTATACGGCGTTGAAAGAATGATTGTTGAGGGAATGAGAACTGATTCGCTCTATATCGGAAACACAAATATAAGAGTTTCTCAGCTTCTTTCACTGATTATCGTTATTGTTTCGCTAATGCTTTTCATATACTTTATGATAAGGGCAAAGAAGGGAACTCTTCCGCAGAAGATGCTTCCGATAATCGATGTTCCGCTTACAGAGGATGCAGGCGATGAAGAGCTTTCATCAATAGTTATTGATATTGAAGATAAAAAAGAAAACAGCGAGGAAAACGAAAATGCAGATAATTAACGGAAAAGAGGTTTCAGCAAGCGTTAAAGCGCAGGTTAAAGCTGAATGCGAACAGCTTAAAAAGCAGGGTGTAACTCCCGGGCTTGCTGTTATTATCGTTGGCGATGATTCGGCTTCCCAGGTTTATGTTCGCAACAAGGAAAAAGCCTGCGAGGAATGCGGATTTTACAGCAAAAAATACGCCCTTCCAAAAGAAACAACCCAGGAAGAGCTTAATAATCTTGTTAAAGAGCTTAATAACGATAAGAGCATAAACGGCATTCTCTGCCAGCTGCCTCTGCCCGAGCATCTTGACGATAAAGAGGTTATTAATCTCATAGATCCGATTAAGGATGTTGATGCCTTCCATCCCGAAAATGTCGGCAAAATTATGATTGGCGACTACAGCTTTCTTCCCTGCACACCTGCGGGAATTATTGAGCTTATCAGGTCAACTGGCGTTGATATAATCGGCAAAAAGGCTGTTGTTATCGGCAGAAGCAATATAGTTGGCAAGCCCATGGCAATGCTTCTTCTTCACGAAAATGCAACTGTTGAAATAACACATTCAAGAACAAAGAATCTTGAAGAAGCAGCTGCAAGCGCGGATATCCTTGTTGTTGCAATCGGCAAGGCAAAATTTGTTAAGCGCAATATGGTTAAAGAAGGCGCGATTGTTATTGATGTCGGTATGGATAGGGACGAAAACGGCAAGCTCTGCGGAGATGTTGATTTTGAGGATGTTAAGGATAAATGCTCATTTATTACTCCCGTTCCGGGCGGCGTCGGACCTATGACAATTTCAATGCTTATGAAAAATACACTCACAGCGGCAAAGATACAGAATAATATTGATTAGCAGTTAGCAGTTAGCAGGTAGTTGGTAGTGAACAACTCGTAACTCGAAACACGAAACTTGAAACTTTATAATATGATTGGTAAACTAATTCTTCTTATCGTCCTTATCTCCCTCAACGCAGTATTCGCAAGCGCGGAAATCGCGGTTATTTCAATGAATGATGCAAAGCTGCGCCAGTTAACATCTGAGGGAAATAAAAAAGCAATAAAGCTTTCAAAGCTTGTCAGTCAGCCTTCAAGATTTCTTGCAACAATTCAGGTTGCAATAACTCTTGCAGGGCTTTTAAGCTCTGCCTTTGCTGCGGATAGCTTTGCTCAGCCCATTGTTGAACGGCTTATTAAATCGGGCGTTGGCATCAGCGAAGAAACATTAAGCACGATAACCCTTGTTGTTATAACGCTTATTCTTGCATATTTCAATCTTGTTTTCGGCGAGCTTGTTCCGAAAAGAATTGCGATGAAAAGAGCCGAAAAAATGGCGCTCGGTATGAGCCCGGCGCTCTACGGCGTTTCGGTTGTTTTCAAGCCGATTGTTTTCATTCTTACCGTTTCAACAAACCTTGTTTTGCGTATATTCGGCATAGACCCGAACGAAAACGATGAAAAGGTAACAGAAGAGGAAATAAGAATGCTGCTCTCACAGGGCAGGGAGCAGGGAACAATCAACGATTATGAAAACGAAATAATTCAGAACGTTTTTGAGTTCAACGACACAACTATTGAGCAGATTTGCACCCACAGAATAGATGTTGATTCCCTTGATGCTGACGACAGCATTGAAGAGTGGAATAAAACAATCTTTGAAACGAGGCATACATATTATCCCGTTTTCAGAGATAATAACGAAAACATTATCGGAATACTCGACACAAAGGATTATTTCAGATTAAACAAGAAGTCTAAAGCATCTGTTATGCTCAATGCGGTTGACGAGCCGTTTTATGCTCCCGAGGGCTTGAAAGCAAATGTGCTTTTCAAGCAGATGAAGAGCAAAAGAAGATATTTCGCCGTTATTATTGATGAATACGGCGGCTTTGAGGGAATTATAACCCTGCACGACCTTATGGAAGCGCTTGTCGGCGATATGTATGATATTGAAGAGGGCAAGGTGCTTTCCGATATTCAGCTTTTAACCGAAGGCAACTGGCGAATTAAGGGCAGTGCGGATATCCACGAGGTTTCCGAGGTGCTCGGCGTTGATTTAACGGACGAGGATTTATACGATACCTTCAACGGCTATGTTTGCTCCGTTATTCAGCGCGTGCCAAACGACGGTGAAACCTTTATTTGCGAAACGGAAGATTTTATTATCAGCGTTAAAACCGTTAAAAATCATATGATTCAAAGCGCAACGGTTACCAAAAAAGACACCGAAGATAAAAAGGATTAATTAAATGACACTTGAAGAACAGCTTGTTGATTTACTGATTGAAAAAAACTATCATATTTCATTTGCCGAAAGCTGCACCGGCGGACTCTGCTGCGGCACGCTTGTTAATGTTTCAAATGCCTCAAGGGTTCTTGATATGAGCTTTGTAACCT
>SVQE01000004.1 GCA_015065505.1 Oscillospiraceae bacterium | reverse complement strand
CCCTTCTGGTTGATGACACTCTTACTGCGATGCACAAGCTCGCTTCTTACTACAGACAGCTTCTTGATATCAAGGTTGTTGCAATTACGGGAAGCAACGGCAAAACATCAACAAGGGATATGACCAAAACCGTTCTGGCAACTAAGTATAAGGTTTATTCAACGGATAAGAACTACAATAATGAAATCGGGCTTCCGAAGAGCGTTTTTCAGCTTGACGACAGCTATGATATTGCAGTTCTTGAAATGGGAATGAACCACCTCGGCGAAATCAGCAGGCTTACAAATATTGCAAAGCCCGATGTTGCGATTATAACAAATGTTGGTAAGGCGCACATTGGCAATCTCGGCTCACAGGAAAATATTTTAAAGGCAAAGCTTGAAATTCTTGAGGGATTAAAAGAGGACGGTCTGCTTATTTTAAACGGCGACGACGCGCTTCTTTCAACAGCCGATACGGGTGCTTTCAAAAAGCAGTTTACGGGCATTGAAAACAAAAATGCCGATATTAAGGCTTGCGAAATAGAATCAAATATAAATATAACTAATTTCTCTGTCAGCTGCGGCGATGACAGTGCGCGCGGATATATTCCCGTTCTCGGAAGATACAATGTTTTAAATGCGCTTGAAGCAATGCTTTGCGGACTTCATTTCGGTATTGACTTAAAAACCGCTTTCAAGGCGCTTGAGGGATATGAAAAGGTTTCAATGAGATGCGAAAGCGAAGAAATCAACGGGATAGTTTTTGTTAAGGATTATTATAATTCAAGCCCCGATTCCTCAAGGGTTGCGCTTGAAACGCTCACCTCATACGCAAAGGGCGGAAAAACCTATGCCCTGCTCGGCGAGATGCTTGAGCTTGGCGAATTTTCCGCTAAAGAGCACGAAAACCTCGGCGCAATGTGCAAAAAGAACAATATTGATTTTGTTTTCTTTGTTGGCGACGACTTTGAGTCATTCAAAAAAGGAATGCCCGATAATTCAATGGCATTCCCGAAAGAAGAAAAAGGCAAAATGATTGAGGCTGTTAAGGAATTTGCAAAGACCATGAACGCAGGCGACGCAGTTCTTGTTAAAGGCTCAAGAGGAATGAAAATGGAAGAGGTTTTTGAAGCAATAAAAGAACACACAAAATAAAACAACCGCCGCGGCGGTTGTTTTATTTTGTATGCTCATCAAGTGTTAAATAGTATGCAGGAAGGAAATGTTCTTTAAAGAATTCAACCTCGGGAAGATTTATTTCATCAATCTTCTTTTCCTGCGCTTTCAGGGCAATTTCAAATTCCCTGTTACCCATTCTGTATTCTTCAATGCATTTAATCAGCGCGCTTATTTTATCGGCAGCCTTAACAAGCTTCCATAATTCCCCGTCGCCCTCCTGCTTTTCAAAGAAGGGAGCATAATCGGCTTTATAATCATCGGGAAGCATTTTTAAAAGGCGCTCGCCTGCAACGGCTTCAACCTCTTTATAAACCTGCTGAATCTCGTCGTTATAGTATTTAACGGGGGTTGGCATATCGCCCGTTATAACCTCGGTTGTGTCGTGATAAAGCGCAAGCACTGCCGCTCTGTTTGCATCGTAGCTCTTGCCGAATTCCTTGTTTCCGATAAGCGCCAAAGCGTGAGCAAGCACAGCAACGCTGTGGCTGTGCTCGGCAATGTTTTCACTCTGAGTATTCTGCATTAAAGCCCAACGGTTAATCAGCTTCATTCTGTTAACCATTGCGAAAAAATTATAATGCTTATTCTCCATTACTCTTTATCCCCTATAATATCAAGTGCAAGCTCCTGAAGCTGAACATCATCGATATATGACGGCGCGCCGCTCATAAGCTCGCTTGCATTCTGAACCTTCGGGAATGCAACAACATCCCTTAAAGAATCAGCGCCGCAGATAAGCATTGCAAGTCTGTCAAGACCGATACCCATACCGCCGTGAGGAGGCGAAGCATAGTGATATGCGTCAACAAGGAAGCCGAATTTTGCGTCGATTTCCTCCTGCTCCATTCCGAGAAGCTCGAACATCTTTGTCTGAAGCTCACAGTTTGTTATTCTCATTGAGCCCGAGGAAAGCTCGGTTCCGTTGAGAACAAGGTCGAACGCCTGAGCGTTAACCTTTGATTTATCGGTGTCGAGATACTGAATGCTTTCTTCCATAGGCATTGTGAACGGATGATGAGCAGCAACCCATTCGCCCGTTTCCTCATCCATTTCAAAGAAGGGCATTTCGGTTATCCAGAGATAATTCCACTTGCCCTCGGGAATTATTCCGAGCTCTTTTGCAATTATAAGACGCAGTGCGCCCATAATTGTGAGAGCTTTTCTTGTTTTATCGGAAATGATGAAAACAACGTCGCCCTTTTCAGCGCCGAGCTCGTCAATAAGTGCGGCAAGCTCGCCCTCTTTAAGAAATTTATTAAACGAGCAGTTAGGTTCTTCGTCCGCCCAGCGGATATACGCAAGCCCTTTTGCGCCGATGCCCTTTGCGTGCTCGGTTAATTTATCTATCTTCTTTCTTGTGTATGCGCCTACTGCATTCTTTGCAACAATGGCTTTAACGCTTCCGCCCTCGGCAATAGCGTTTTTAAACACAACAAAATCGGTTTTATCAGCCCAGTCCGATATATCCTGAATAAGCATATCAAATCTTGTGTCGGGCTTATCCGAGCCGTATTTATTCATCGCCTCTTCAAAACTCATACGGGGGAATTTTTCATTGAGCTCCACACCGAGAGTCTGCTGCATAAGAGTTCTGATGAAGCCCTCTGCCATATCCATAATATCATCAAGCTCAACAAAGCTCATTTCAAGGTCTATCTGAGTGAACTCGGGCTGACGGTCGGCTCTTAAATCCTCGTCTCTGAAGCAGCGCGCAAGCTGAATATATCTGTCGAAGCCTGCAATCATACAAAGCTGCTTATATATCTGGGGTGACTGCGGAAGCGCATAGAATTTGCCCCTGTGAATTCTTGAGGGAACAACATAGTCCCTTGCGCCTTCGGGTGTTGATTTAATCATCATCGGGGTTTCAATCTCGATGAAGTTATTTTCATAGAAATAATCCCTTGCGATTTTTGCAATCTTGTGGCGCATAAGGATATTCTTTGTCAGCTTTTCGCTTCTTAAATTAAGATATCTGTATTTAAGAGTTGTTTCATCGCCGACATTATCGCTGTTTTCAATAACAAAGGGCGGTGTTTCAGCCTTTGAAAGAATTCTGAAATCAGTTACCATAACCTCGATATCACCTGTCGGAATATCGGGGTTTTTGCTTTCTCTTTCAGCAACCGTTCCAACTGCCGCAACAACATATTCGGGGCGAACGCTGTGTGCCTTTTCAAATATTTCGGGGTCTGTTTCGCTGTTGAAGGAAAGCTGAATAATTCCGCTTCTGTCGCGAACATCAACGAATATAAGAGTTCCGAGGTCGCGCTGACGCTGAACCCAGCCGTAAACAGTTATCTCCTGCCCAACATTGCTCATATTAAACTCTGCACAGTATGCAGTTCTTTTAAGTCCTTTTAAAGTGTCCATATTTTCCTCCGTGGAATTAGTTTCCAAGACCGAAAAGCGAATTGAAATCAAATGCCTCGCCGTTTATTTCAAGGTCTTTAAGCGATTCATCCATACTGATTGAATAAAAGCCCGAAACAAAGGTTGTTAAATCAATATCGCTGCTCTCGCCGCTGTTCATATTTTTAAGCTTTGCTTTGCCCTCTTCAACCTCGCTCTCACCGAGAACAACATTGAATTTTGCGCCGAGCTTATCGGCATATTTCATCTGCGCCCTTAGCGACCTTCCGTTTAAATCGTAAATAACCGAGAAGCCCTCGTCGCGCATATCCTTTGCGATTTCAACTGCCTTAAGCTCCGCCTTTTCGCCGAGCGCCGCAATAAATAAATCGGGGCGTTCGGGTTCGGGAAATTCGCAGCCCTGAGCTTCCATAACAAGCTGAAGCCTTTCAAGACCCATTCCGAAGCCGAGCGACGGTGTTTTCTGACCGCCGAGCTCTTCAATAAGACCGTCGTATCTTCCGCCGCCGCAAACTGTTCCCTGCGCGCCGATTGAATCGGCAACAAACTCAAAAACGGTTTTTGTGTAGTAGTCAAGTCCGCGAACGATTTTCGGATTAACCGTGTATGCAATATTCATTGCATCAAGGTATTTTTTAACCTTTTCAAAATGCTCTTTGCATTCATCGCAGAGATAATCAAGCACAACGGGCGCATCCTTTGCAATTTCCTTGCAGGTTGGCACCTTGCAGTCTAAAAGGCGCATCGGGTTGCGTTCAAGTCTTTCCTTGCAGTTGCCGCAAAGCTCGTCCTGCCTTGATGAGAAATATTCTTTAAGCGCTTCGTGGTATGCCTTTCTGCATTCGGGACAGCCTATTGAATTGATTTCAAGGTGGATTTCGTTAACGCCGAGTTCGCTGAAAATCTGATTTGCGAGCGCAATAATCTCGGCGTCCGCAATAGCCTCGCTTGCGCCGAAGCATTCAACGCCGAACTGATGGAATTCGCGGAGTCTGCCTGCCTGCGGTTTTTCGTAGCGATAGCAGGAGGTTAAATAGCAAACCTTCTGCGGAAGCGTTTCATTGCTGAGTCCGTTTTCAAGGAAGGAGCGCGCTGCGCCTGCAGTGCCCTCGGGGCGAAGAGTTATAGACCTGCCGCCCTTATCATCGAAGGTATACATCTCTTTCTGAACAACATCCGTTGTGTCGCCTACACCGCGCTGAAAAAGCTCGGTGTGTTCAAAAACGGGTGTTCTTATTTCTTTGAATCCGCAATTCTCTGCAGCCGCCCTGCAGGTTGCTTCTATGTATTGGTTTTTATAAACCTCGTTTGGCAAAACATCCTTTGTTCCTTTGATTGCCTTGGTTACTAAAGCCATATGATTCTCCTGAAACTTGTCCTAAAAATTGTTTTAAGGGTGACAAGCAAAGCTCGTCACCCGTCGTTTATCTTATCTGTTATAGCGAGGATTTACAATTTCGCGCCATTCAAAATCGCCGCGCTCAATTCCTCTTATTAATGCCTCCGCGGTTGCAATATTAGTTGCATACGGTATGTTGTGAACATCACAAAGCCTGAGCAAATCGTTATCGTTTGGCTCGTGGGGCTTTGCAGTGAGTGGGTCTCGGAAGAATATCAAAAGGTCTATTTCGTTGCAGGCAATACGGCTTGCAACCTGCTGACCGCCTCCCTGAGAGCCGCTTAAAAAGCAATTAATATCAAGACCCGTTGCTTCTTTAACGAGCTTTCCCGTTGTTCCTGTTGCACATATGTCGTGACGGCTGATAATGCCGCAATACGCAATACAAAACTGAACAAGTAGTTCTTTTTTTGCGTCGTGTGCTATAAGAGCGATATTCATAGTTTCCTCCCGGACAATGTCCATAGTTCAAAAAATATATACTACTACAGTCTAATATATCAAAAAATAATTATATAATCAAGAATTTTTTTAATTTAGCAGCGTTGCATCCTTTTGCGCCTTTTTTTCGTTGGTATTATGCGAGTAATAGTAATCAATAACAGATGAGGTTATTTCAGCCGTTGAAGAACCCGAGCCCGCCATTTCAATAGCGGAAGCAACGCTGATTTCGGGGTTTTCATAAGGCGCATAGGTTATAAGAAATCCGTTATTATGCTTGATTGAGTTAACAATAACCGTTGATGTTCCCGTTTTGCAGGCAACCTTTGTATCAAGCTTGCTGAAAACTCTGTAAGGTCCGCCGTCGGTTGCAACGTAGCGCATACCTTCCTGAACAATTTTGATGTTTTTATCGCTTACATCAATGGTCTGAACAACATTTATTCCCGTATCCGAAACAATATCCGTTGCCTTTGATATTCTTGATTTAACAAAGTGCATCTGATATCTTGTTCCGCCGTTTGCAATGGTTGCACAGTAGTTGCAAAGCTGAAGCGGTGTGAACAGGTTATCCGACTGACCGATAGCCGCCTGAACCGTGTCACCGGGCGCCCAGAGCATATCAAAGCGCTTTCTGTATTCGGGACCTGCAAGAATACCTCTTGCCTCGGGTATTTCAACGCCCGTTTTCTCGCCGAGACCGAGCATTGAGCCATAGAGATTCATCTTCTCAATTCCCAGTCTTTTTGCACAGTTATAGAAGAAGATATTGCAGGAATCCTTGAGCGCTCCCCTTACATCGTCACCGCCGTGAGTATGGGCGCATTTGAAGGTGTGACCTGCAACGGTCATATATTTATCGCAGACAAAAATCGTGTCCTCGGTAATCGCGCCTTCCTGCAATGCGGCAAGCGCCATCATCGGCTTAAAGGTTGAACCAGGGGCATATGTTCCGAGTGCAAAACGGTTGTAAAGCGGGGTAAGCCTTTCCTTTGAAAGCTCGGAATAATGCTCGTAGTAATCGTTTAGATCATATGCGGGATAGCTTGCAGCTGCAAGCACCTCGCCGCTGTTGCACTCCTCAACAACAACCGCACCCGTTGAATTATAAACATCAACTCCGCGGCAGATTGTTCTGAGCTTTTCCTGTGCAAGCTTCTGCAAATCCTTATCTATTGTTAAAACAACAGTGTCGCCCTGAACGGGCTCTTTGGTTATCTCTTCGGTAACATTTCCCTCGTCGTCAATCGTAATTGTTTTCTCGCCGGGAGTTCCTCTGAGATAGGTTTCCATAGCCGCCTCTATTCCCGATTCGCCTATTTCATCATTAATGCCGTAGCCCTCGCTTTTAAGGCGCGCATATTCCTCGGCATTAATCTTTCTAACCGTTCCGATTATATGAGGCGCAAGCGTTGAATCGGCATATTCCCTGTATGCAACAACCCTTACATCCGCGCCCTCGTATACGGTGTTGTTTTCCTTAACAACCGCAACGGTTTTATCCGTTACATCCGCGGCAATAGTTACGGGATTTGAAACCGAAAACAGAAGTCTTGTAAGCTCGTATCTTATGTTGCCGATTTCAAGAGCGGTAGCCTTGCCGTATTTTTCAACATAGCTTTCAAGCTCGTATTTTTCAACCATTGCATCAAAGCAGTTCTGCGCGGTTGCGTAATCCTGAAGATTGAACATATCCTTATGCTTCATGGTTGCAATGGCGTTTTCATAGTTTTCGTCATCCTTTTCGGTGAAGAAAACAACCTTGTCGCCCTTGAGCTTAAGCGGAAGATTGTGAACATATTCTTCCTTGTTTTTATTGAAAAGCTTAATCAGATTATAAACAATCTTGTTTCGCTTATCATTTTCCTTACCCGACGGGAAATATGCAGCATTAAGCACAATGCTGTTGCCCTGACGGTTGAACACAAGAGGATTGCCGTTTCTGTCAACAATTTCGCCCCTTGCTGCTTCAAGAGGAACTTTATATGTTTTAACCGTATTATTTTGTGCGGCATAATATTCTTTATTCGTTATCTGAATATCATAAAGCTCGAAAGCGAATCCAAACAGCGTAATAAGAACCATTATAAGCGCCAATGTTGTTCTGGCACTTTTATAGATTTTTCCCACGGCAATCACTCCTTTCTTTATAGTTTCGGGTTTCGAGTGCCGAGCTCCGAGTTTTGGTTACTCGCTGCGCTCGAACAAATAAATCTGCTTATTAGTCCTCTTTGGGTTCTTTATTGAGTTTTCGTTTAAGCGGTGTAAGCACCGCATAGAGCAGCGGTGTCATCAAAAGAGTGTAAACGAAGCAGGGCAAATAGAAGCTTAAAAAGCTGAACGCGCTGCCCTCAACGCCTTTTCTGAGAACGAAAAACAGCCAGTAAAGCAAAACATATATAAACGTAATAACGCCCGTTGAAATGAACTCAATTCTGAAGGTATCCCTGAAAATAAATGTAACAAGTGCTGATGAAATATAGCACGCAAGCATCAGATAAATGCAGTTAAAGCCCATATGCTGAGCACTCACCGCATCCCATAAAAAGCCTGCGAAAAGCCCTAAGAATGCCGATATTTTTTCATCCTCGTCGATTGAGAAAATAACGCAAACGGGTATGAGGAAAAAGCACCTTGCTCCCCCTATTTCAAACCACAGCCCTCCAACATTCTGAAGAAGAGAAAAAAGAGCAATAAATGCACAATATACGCAATATTTAATTGTTTTCTCTTTCTTTGTGAGTTCCACAGCAATTCTCCGGATTATTGTTCAAAATCAGTTAAAACAAAGCACGAGGTTATATCATCGATATCAACGCCCGGTGAAATAACCGCATAAGAAGAAATATCGGTTGCCTCATCGGCAATTTCATCAACCGTGCCGATAATAAGCCCCTTCGGAATATCGGCGCTTATACCTGCGGTGCAGATAATTGAGCCGTAGGAAATATCGGTTGCAGAGGAAAGATTTGCCATCTTGCACTTGCCGTTTTTAGCAAGCTTTGCATTACCCGTTACATACGATATTTCGTTTGAAAGAATTTCATAAGCCGAAACATTGAAATCGGCATCAAGAATGGTTTTAACAACAGAGTAATCGGGATAAACCTTATCAACAACGCCGACAATGTATTTGCCGTATAAAACCGCGTTGCCCTTTTTAACTCCGCTTGCAAGTCCCTTGCTTATGGTGAAGGATTTATATATATCCGCGCTGTCGCGCCCGATAACGGAGGCTTCAACAAATTTGAAATCCTTGTTGCTTTCCTTAAGCTCAAGAAATTCCTTATAAAGCTCGTTTTGGGTTTTGAGGTTTTCATAGTCAACAAGTTGAGAGCGCAGCTCGCCCACCTCTGCATTCAACGCATCTATTTCCTTTTCATAAACAGCGTTGCCGCCTGCGTTTGTTGAAATATTATCTATGAGGTTGCTTATCTGCTGAGCAACGAAATGGCAGGGCGCAAAAACAGTTCCGATAATACCCGACTGAACAGTTTCGCCGCGTCCGTTTGCCGCAGCAATAAGCGCGCCTATAAGCAAAAGACCGATTATTCCGCTGATAAGCTTAAACCTTCCGCTTTTGAAAATATTTTTCATTTATCTTGCCCTTCTGAGTTTGATTGATGTTCCGAGTGCAACGCACTGAGAGGGATTTTCCGATGTGATTACGGGAATTTTAACTTCCTTTTCAATAACCTCGGCAAGTCCTCTGAGCTTGCTTGCACCGCCTGTTAAATAAATGCCTCTTTCAATAATATCTGCCGAAAGCTCGGGAAGAGTTACCTCAAGAGTTTCCTTAACTGCGGCAATTATTGCATCAACATTCTCTTTAAACACATTTCTTACATCAGCGGAATTGATTTCAACGCTTGCAGGAAGTCCGTCGGTTAAATTTCTTCCTCTGATTTCCATTGCAGCCTCGCCGTCGTATTCCGACGCTGAGCCGATTTTTATTTTTATATCCTCTGCAGTTCTTTCGCCGATGAGAATATTGTGTTCCTTCTTCATATAATTCACAATCGCCTCATCAAATGCGTCGCCGCCGATTTTTATGCTCTTGCCCGACGCAATTCCGCCGAGGGAAAGCACGGCAATATCGCAGGTACCGCCGCCGATATCAATAATCATTGAGCCCGTTGCTTCAAATACAGGTAGCCCTGCGCCGAGTGCGGCAGCCATGGGAGCTTCTATAAGCTCAACCTCCTGCGCGCCTGCGGAACGAACAGCGTCCTCAACAGCTCTTCTTTCAACCTCTGTTACATCGGAAGCAACGCTGATAACAACGCTTGTTTTTGTGAAAATATTTCTCTTGCTTGAACGGTAGATAAAATCGTGGAGCATATCCGCCGTCATATCAAAGTCGGCAATAACGCCGTCTCTAACAGGTCTTACCGCAACAATTGAGCCGGGAGTTCTGCCAATCATATTCTTTGCCTCGCTGCCCGTTGCAAGAACGCGCTTTGATTTAACATCAACCGCAACAACGCTTGGCTCTTCGATAATAACATGTCCTCTTTTATCGCATAAAATAGTGCTTGAGGTTCCGAGGTCGATACCAATTTCTCTTGAAAAAATCATATATTCTTCTCACTTTCGTGTGGTATTTGCGTAATTGAATATATATTATATAATATCGTTTCTTTAATCTCAATATCTAAAAACAAAAATTTACAAAATAATTTAAAAAAGCAAAAATAAAGAACAGAGAATCCTTCAGAATGCCTCTGTTCTTTTAGATTAAAATGCTATTTTGTTTTAACTGTTTTATATTCCGACCATGCGCCGAAATGCTTTGCGGAATTCTTGATTTTGTACGCCCTTACCCGAACATAGTATTTCTTTCCCGATTTCAGATTTTTAACAGTCTTGGTGAAGGTTTTATTTCCCTTAACCGTAACGGTTTTTGCGTTTTTGAAATCGCTTGAGGTGCTGTACTGAATCTGGTATCCCTTTGCTGAGCTTATCTTTTTCCACTTTGTAGTGAAGCTCTTTTTGCCGTTTTTAACGGAGCTTAGCTTTATCGGCGAGGAATTATAAAACTTAACCGCACGCTGAATTGCCGAGTTTGTTGAATAATCGCCGTAGCCGTCGGGGTCGGTATAAACGGTTGCAATTTTTATCTTTTTCCACTGACTCTGTGAACCCGAATAATAAACGCATATCAGGCTGTCGCATCTTAAAAATGCGTCCGTTTCAATGGTTTTAACCGACTTGTTAAGCGATACATATTTCAAGTTTGTGCAATGGTCGAAAGCCGCGCTTTCGATTTTTGTAACGCCGCTCGGAATATCAATTCTCTTCAAGCCGCTACAGTAAGCAAAAGCATTTCCGCCTATGGTTTTAACGCTTTTCGGAATAACCGTTGCCTTGCAGCCGAGGATGAGCTTATTCGTTTTAGTTTCAATAACCGCATTGCATTTATCCCTGCTGTCGAAGGTCTTGTTTTTTGAAGAAACCTTGATTGTTTTAAGGTTTTTGCATCCTTGGAAAACATTTGAATCAAGCTGCTTTACACTTTCGGGAATTGTTATACTCGTCAAGCCCGAATAATAGAATGCGGCGCGTCTGAGATTCTTTATTCCTATCGGAAGGGTTATTTCCTTTAAGCCCGTGCAATAAGCAAAGGAAGCGCCGTCGATTGTTTTAACCGAGCTTGGTATTTTTATGCTCTTCAAAGCGGTGTTGCCGTAAAAGGCATATTGACTAATTTTTATAACATTATTTGGAATAACGCTTTTCTTACAGCCGAATTTCAGGCTGTTATACTTGGTTGAAATAATCGCGTTGCAGCCGTTTCTCGAATCAAAGGTTTTGTTTTCGGGGTCAACCTTCATCTCCTTCAATCCCGAACAGCCGATGAATGCGTTGTATTTTATTTCGCTGACTTTTTTCGGAATATATATGCTCTCAAGCGAGGTGCAATTATCAAAAGCATTCCAGCCGATTGTTTTAAGCCCTTCGGGAAGCTCAATGCTCTTAAGCGATGTGCAGTAACGGAAAAGGCTGCTGTTGAGCGCAGTTATATTTTTCGGAATGTTAACGCTTTCAAGAGAGGTGCAGTTTTCAAAAACGCCCCAGTCAAGGGATTTTAGCCCTTCGGGAAGCTTGATATTTTTCAGCTTTTTGCAATAAGAGAATGCATTGCCGCCAATGTATTCAACACTGTCGGGAATCGAAATTTCCGTTAGATTATCGCATACCATTTCACCCGAAAATGCACCGAATCCCAATCTTGTAACAGTTTCTGGAATAACCGTATTTTCACAGCCGAGAATAAGTTCGTTCGTTTCGGTTTTGATAATTGCATTGCAGTTGTTTCTGCTGTCGTACTTTTTATTGTTTTCATCAACACTTATGCTTTCAAGCGAGGTGCAGCCTTTGAAGGTATAGGCTTTCAGATCTTCAGGATAATCATATTCCTCATCGTACTCAAAATCGCCGAAGCTTGCAGGAAGATTAATGCTTTTTAAGCCCTTGCAGTTATAAAAAGCATTCTCATCCATATCTACTACGCCTTCGGGAATAACGGTGTTTTTACAACCCGAATATAAATATCTTCCGTCCTTTGAAAGAAGCGCGTTGCAGTTGTTGCCGCTTGAATATTTCTCATTGTTTTCATCAACAACAATGCTTTCAAGGTTAGGGCAGTTGCTGATATAATCATATATGAGATTTACGCTTGCGGGAATATATATCTTTTTCAGATTTTTGATGTTTGAAAAAACGCCGTAGCCAATTCTTTTTACCGAATCCGGAATGACTGTTTTCGAGCAGGCAAGTTCCATTTGACTGAACTTTTTACTGATAACTGCATTGCAGTTTTCACGGCTGTCCATATACTTATTCCCCGAAGCAACCTTTATTGAAACAAGGCTGTCGCAGCCTTCAAACATCTGCGGAGAAATTGAATGCGGTTCGCTGAAGCTCTTGGGAAAAGAAATGCTTTTGAGCGAGGTGCAGTTATAAAACGAAACCGCACCAAAACCCGTTATTCCTTCGCTTATTACAAGCTTTTTGATTTTTTTGTTTTCTCTGAACGGTGATTCAACAAACCATTCGCCGTCCCACACATCACACTCTCTGTCGCAAACCTTGCCCTCGCCCTTGATGGTTAAGGTTCCCGTTTTTGAATCGAAGGTATATGTTGCCTTGCTGCCGCATATGCCTTCGCTCTCAAGCGCAAATGCATTGATTGAAAAACCTGAGAATACGCTGAGCAGCATAATTACAGATAACAGAATTGATAATGCTTTTTTCATAATATTACCCCACTTTCTTTAATATTATCATTTTTTATGTTATTTATCAACAATAAGTTTTTACATGTTCTATATATTAAGTCCCACAAAAATTGCATTTTGTCACAGATTTTTGAAAAAAATAAAAGAGCGAAACAAATCGCCCTTTACTTGTGCTATATTTCGGTTGTAAAGCTATAGCCCTGTTTTTTTATATCATCAATAACCTTGCCGAGAATATCCGCATTCGTTTTGCTTACTGCGTGAAGCAGCAGAATTTCACCGGGATGGGTTGATTCGCAGATGTTTGTAAATGCGGTGTTTTCATCGGGCTGATTTTCGGTGTCCCAATCCGCATAGGCAAAAGACCAGAAAACGCTCTTATATCCGAGGTCATTTACAAGCTTTAAACTCTGCTCGGAAAACTCACCCTTCGGAAAACGAAAATAACTCATTGTATAATTATACTCTTTTTCAATATAGTCGTGAAGATAGGTTATTTCCTCCTTTGCGGTTTCAACATCGAGCTCATCCATTGAATAATGGTGCCAGCTGTGATTGCCGACAATATGCCCCTCATCAATCATACGCTTTATAAGCTCGGGGTTATCCTTTGCAAAATCGTATGTCACAAAGAATATTGCCTTAACATTCTTTTCCTTCAAGGTGTCGAGAATCGCAGGCGTGAAGCCGTTTTCATAGCCCTCATCAAAGGTGAGCGCAATGCTTTTTTCACCATCGAGCAGCCATTTTGCGCCGTATTTTGAAAAGGTATTTTGAAGCCCTGAGGGCTCGGCAGGCTGAGCGTGATTTTCAATCTTTCCAAAGCCCCAGACAACCTTTTTTGTTGAAAGCGAGTCAAGCCCTGCAACCGCCTGAGCAGTCGGCATTTCGGTTGATTCGGGTATTGTTGTTTCAAGTGCGGTTGTTGACGAAATATTACTTTTGGTATTATTTTTATCCCTTTTATTCGCAAGCCCCTTTGACGCGCAGCCGCCGAGAAGGCACAGGCATAGTATAGGTATAATTAATTTTTTCATAAAAAAGACCTCCCTTTTTATCTTTCGAAAAAGAGAGGTTTTTTATTATTGTTAAATTATTCGTTATTTTCTATTGATTTCATTTTAAGATATGCGTTAATAAAGCCGTCGAGGTCGCCGTCCATAACAGCGGCAATATTTCCCATTTCAAAATTCGTTCTGTGGTCCTTAACCATTGTATACGGCATAAAGACATATGAGCGAATCTGCGAGCCCCATGCAATTTCCTTCTGGTCGCCCTTGATATCCTCGATTCTTTCAAGGTTTTCGCGTTCCTTGATTTCAACGAGCTTCGATTTGAGCATACGCATTGCAACCTCGCGGTTCTGATGCTGTGAACGCTCAATCTGGCAGGATACAACAATTCCCGTAGGAATATGGGTTAAGCGAACTGCAGACGAGGTTTTGTTAACCTTCTGACCGCCTGCACCCGACGCTCTGTAAACATCCATTTTAATATCCTCTTCCCTGATTTCAACATCAACATCATCGTCGATTTCAGGCATAACCTCAAGGGATGCAAACGAGGTGTGACGGCGTCCCGAGGAATCAAAAGGCGAAACACGCACAAGGCGGTGAATACCCATTTCTCCCTTAAGATAGCCGTAGGCATTTTCGCCCTCGATAAGAATTGTTGCGCTTTTAACACCTGCAACATCACCGTCGAGATAATCAAGGGTTGAAACCTTGTAGCCGTGGCGCTCGCCCCAGCGGTTATACATTCTGAAAAGCATTTCAGCCCAGTCCTGAGCCTCGGTTCCTCCTGCGCCTGCGTGGAAGGTTAAAATTGCATTTTTATTATCAAACTCACCGCTGAGAAGCGTTGAAAGAGTTAAGCTCTCAACTCTTTTTTCAATATCGTCAACAGACGCGGTGCAGTCCTGCAGCATATCTGCGTCGCCCTCTTCATCGGCAAGCTCAATCATAATAATTGCATCATCAAAATCGTTTTTAAGCTCTTCATAGCTTTGAACCTTTGATTTTAAAAATCCGATTTTCTGCATCGTTTTCTGGCTTTTTTCCATATCGTCCCAGAAATCGGGAGCCGCACTCTCTTTTTCAAGTGCTTCAATATCCTCTTTAACGCGGTCTATGCTCAAAGCCTCTTTTAAATTTTCTATCGGCTTTTCGCTTTGCATAAGGCGCTGTTTTAATTCTTCGTATTCAATCATAAATGTGCTCCGTTTAAAATTGTTTTAACAATTATAATATATTATTCCTTTGTTTTCAAGGTTTATAAACGCTTAAAATTAATAAAATAATTGATTTTTCAGGGTAATAACAGTATAATAAATACTGTATATATTTATATTAAGAAGGAGAAGTTTATGCCTTTATTTGAAAACGCCTCCTGCCCCGTTTGCAAAGGGATGTTTGAGGACGGCGACGATATTGTTGTTTGCCCCGAATGCGGCACGCCCCATCACCGAAACTGCTATAATGCAATCGGTCACTGTGTTAACAGAGGGCTTCATGCTTCGGGCTACAGCTACAGCGATGAAAAAAAGAAAGCGGAAATTCCTGCGCCAATGCCGGCGCTTCCGAAGCCGCAGGATAATGCTTCTTTTGCACCCGAAACATCAAAAGATAATAATGAATCTGAAAAGTTGGGCTTTCCGTCACCTTTTGTTTTGCCCGTATTTCAGAACAATTCCTACTACGAGCAGGATAAGCAGAAGATAGACGGAGAAAGCGTTGCCGACTACGCGGTTACAATTAGAACCAATATTCCCCGATTTATAAATGTTTTCAAGCAGTATGAAAACGGGGAAAAAAAGCTCGGTTGGAACTGGGGTGCATTCATTTTCGGTTCGCTTTATCTGTTTTACAGAAAGATGTATAAGCAGGCAGTTGCATATTTCTGCGCGTTCATTGCAGTTGTTTTCGGCAGCAGCTTTGCGCTTGCAAACCTTGCGCCAAAATATATTGAGGCTGTAAAAAACTTTTCATCCCTTTATGCACAAAACAAGCTTACGGAAGAGATTATCAACGAATATGAAACAACCTTTCAGAATATTTCAGACACCCGAATTGCCGGCATTATTCTGTATGCCGCCATTGCCGTTATTATTGTTTTAAGAATTATTCAGGCGCTTTTTGCCGATAAATACTATAAGGCAACCATTTCGTCATTTATTAAAAATGTTAACGAGCAGCTTGATAACGGCGCTTCGTTTGTTCAGACCTCGTTTTCATCAGCCGATATCTCGGATATGTCGCAGGAGCAGATGAAGAAATACTATCTTGCGCGCAGAGGCGGAACAACGCTCTTCCTTCCGATGATGGTTGCAGGCATTGCGTACTTTTTAATATCACTTGCATATTCAACATTTCTTTTATAATCAAGGAGAATCAAAATGAAAAAAGTCAGAAAAGCTATAATACCTGCTGCAGGGCTTGGAACAAGAGTTCTGCCTGCTTCAAAGGCAGTTCCGAAGGAAATGCTTAATATCGTTGACAAGCCTGCTATTCAATACATTGTTGAAGAGGCTTTCAAGAGCGGAATTGAAGAAATTCTTATAATAACAAACAGGGGCAAGGGCGCTATCGAGGACCATTTTGACCACTCCTTTGAGCTTGAAACAAAGCTTGAAGCTGCAAGCGGAAAAGAGGATATTTTAGCCTCGGTTAAGCAGTGCTCTTCCTTCGGAAACATATATTTCATTCGTCAGAAGGAAACAAACGGACTCGGACACGCTGTTTTATGCGCTAAAAACTTTGTTGGCGACGAGCCCTTTGCAGTTTTATACGGCGACGATGTTATGATTGCCGACACCCCTGTTACAAAACAGCTTATCGATGCTTATTACGAACACGAAAAAGGAGTTGTAGGCGTTAAAGAGGTTGACGATGAAAGCGTTATGAAATACTGCTCGCTTAAGGTCAGCCAAATCGGCGAGAGAAGCTATCTGTGCTCCGATATGATTGAAAAGCCGAAAAAGGAAGAGATAATGAGCAACTTTTCAATTCTCGGAAGAGTTGTGCTTCCTCCGATTATTTTTCAGATACTTGAAAACACCCCGAAGGGCTCGGGCGGCGAGCTTCAGTTAACCGACGCTATGAAAACGCTTGCACAAACCGAGGGCGTTATTGCCGTTGACTATGAAGGCAAGCGCTATGATATGGGAAACAAATTCGGAATACTTCAGGCAAATATTGAAGTTGGCCTTAATCATCCCGAGGTTAAAGACCAGCTTAAGGAATACTTAAAAGAAGCAGCTGAAAACCTATAAATCAAGGAAGTAATGATTAATGCAGAATTATTATCCGCCTTATCAGAATATGAACCCCCAGCAGCCGCAGGCTAACCCCTGGGAACAATACTTTCAATTAAAAAGAAAAACCGAAATCAAGGAACTCATTGTAACGGGGCTTGTTATCGGCGCAACTCTGATTGCCTCGCTTTTAATTCAGACAGTCGCTGTTGTTGTTCTTATGCTCAGCAAAAAATACGACGTCTATCTTGAATCCTCGCTCTTTCAGAACACCTTCAACATAATTGCAGTTCACATCCTTTCAATGATGGTGCCGTTCTACCTTATGTCGCTGATTCTGAAAAAAAGATTTGTCAGCGAGCTGATTCCGAGGAAGGAAATCGGCGCGCCCAACTGCTTTGCCTGGGTTTGCTTCGGAATGGGCTGCTGCATTGCCGCGAATTTTGTAACAGCCGGTGTTATAGAGCTGTTCAGACTAATGGGCTACAAGCTTACTCAAACCGAATACAACGACCCCTCGAGCATAATTGAATGCATCGCCCTTGTTTTTTCAACAGCGATTGCCCCGGCGGTTTGCGAGGAATTTGCAATGCGCTGCTGCACAATGGGAGCGCTGAGAAGATACGGCAAAGGCTTTGCGGTTGTTGCCGTCAGCATAGTTTTCGGGCTTATTCACGGAAATGTTATTCAGTTTGTTTTCGCATTTCTTTTAGGTCTTGTTTTCGGCTATATAACAATAGTAACAGACAGCGTTATTCCTGCAATGTTTATTCACGGACTTAATAACGGAATATCCGTTGCAAGCGATATTGTTAAATACGCTTGGGGCTCTTCGAAATCAGAATATGTCGGCGTAATTTGCTATCTTATCTGGGGTGCACTCAGCGTTTACGGATTAATTTATCTCATTATTAAAAAGCAAATCAGAATAAACAGGCAGAAGAAATTAAAAGAACCCTATTCACTTTCCTTTGGCGGAAAGCTTCTTTGCCTGATGCCCGGCTTTATAATTCCAATAGGCATTTTAATATTTATAACTATTCAGACCATTGTTCCTATAACCTGATATTATTATGGAAAACGAATATATGAAAAAAGCCATAGCGCTTGCTATGGAAAGCGAAAAAGAGGGCGAGGTGCCCGTTGGCGCGGTTATTGTTAAAGACGGCAAGATAATCGCAACGGGCAGAAACCGACGCGAAACCGAAAAAAATGCGCTCTGCCACGCAGAAATTGAGGCGATTAATAACGCCTGCAAAAAGCTTGGCGGCTGGCGGCTTTTCGGCTGCGATTTATATGTTACCCTCGAGCCCTGCCCGATGTGTGCAGGCGCAATTATAAATTCAAGAATAAAAACCGTTTATTTCGGCGCATACGATAATAAGGCAGGCTCGTTCGGCTCGGTTGCCGATTTCAACCGTATTCCCTATAATCACAAGCCCGAAATAATTGAAGGCGTTATGGAAGAGGAATGCTCAAAGCTCCTTTCCGATTTCTTCAAAAAATTAAGGGATAAAAAATAACCGATTCGGATTAAACCGAATCGGTTTTTATGTTTTTTATAAAAGCGAAGCAACGAGGTCGCCCATCTGCGAGGTTGAAACTGCTTCAAAGCCCTCTTCATAGATATCGGGTGTTCTTGCCTTTGTTAACGCGCAGTCAACAGCCTTTTCGATTGCATCGGCTGCTTCAATTTCACCGAAGGTGTAGCGAAGCATCATAGCGCCCGAAAGGATTGTTGCAAGCGGATTTGCCTTGCCCTGATTTGCAATATCGGGTGCAGAGCCGTGAATGGGCTCATAGAGTCCGAAGGTGCCCTCGGCAAGTGAAGCGGAAGCAAGCATACCGATTGAACCGCTAATCATTGAAGCCTCATCCGAAAGAATGTCGCCGAAAATATTTGAAGTAACGATTGTGTCAAACTGATTGGGGTTGCGGACAAGCTGCATTGCACAGTTATCAACATACATATATGAAACCTCAACCTCGGGATAATCCTTTGCGGTTTCTTCCATAACCTTGCGCCAGAGTCTTGAGGAATCAAGAACATTTGCCTTATCAACGCAGGTGAGTCTCTTTTCGCGCTTCATTGCATATTCAAAGCCCGCAACAACAATTCTCTTGATTTCAGGATAGGTGTAGCGCTCGGTGTCGTATGCGCCAACAACGCCGTTTTCTTCATAAGTTCCCCTGTCGCCGAAATAGATTCCGCCCGTAAGCTCGCGAACAATGAGAATATCAAGTCCGTCGCCGATAATCTCTTCTTTAATCGGAGAAGCGCTCTTAAGCGGAGCAAAAATCTTTGCAGGGCGAAGATTTGCAAAAAGACCTAAATCCTCGCGGATTGCAAGAAGTCCTTTTTCGGGGCGGTTGCTTCCGGGCTGGTCATCCCATTTCGGACCGCCGACAGCGCCTAAAAGCACTGCGTCGCTTGCCTTGCAGGCATCAGCTGTTGCCTGGGGATAGGGAACACCCGTTGCATCAATAGCGCAGCCGCCGAGAAGCTGATAGTTATAGTTGAACTTAAAGCCGAACTTCTCGCCTGCCTTATCAAGCACCTTGATAGCCTCGTCAACAATTTCGGGACCAATGCCGTCGCCCTTTAAAACTGTTATTCTGAATTCTTTCATAATACTCCCTTCCATTATGCAAATAGGGGTACGTCCCCAATTTGCATTATTGGTGTTTTTTTATCATCGTGCGCGGAATATTTAAAACCTTTTCCATTTTATTTACCGATATTCCGCTCTGTTTCAGCACTCTTATTATTTCTTCTTTGCCAAATCTTTCTTTCAATTCATTATAATATGCTGTAATAAAATCATCATCCACAGCGTGAATACTATTGTTTATGGTGAAAAAATCAATCAAATCCTTGTCTGATTCAATATGTATTTCTTCAAATTCTTTATCATTCAGAATCGTTTTCAAGTACTTAACATCAGTAAAACCGTTTTTTAAATAAACATAATCATTATAACTTGACCATTCATAATCTTCCAAACCATTACATATTCCGGCTTTAACGGGATTATAATGAATGTACTTTATTACAGTATAAAAATAAGCGTCATCATTTATTGGTTTGCTGTAATATCTTCCATTAAACAATTTTCCGGTCTTGTTGTGTTGCCTGTTGTATTTATATACATATGAAGCGCCAAAAGATTTAAACATCAACGGCATATCGTTTGAATCTTCAAACTTAAGAAGCAAATGAATATGATTGCTCATCAAACAAAATGCTACAATCTTGGCATTATAACCGTTACACGCCTTTTTTAGTTCTTTTAAAAACAAAACATAATCATTTTTATCAAAAAACAATTGTTGTGAATTTATTCCTTTGAGAACAATATGATATAAATTTGATTCTGAAAAAACTCTAATACTTCTAGGCACTTTTAAAACCTCAGTTCATTTAATGCAAACATGAGCACAATGCAAATAGGGGTACGTCCCCAATTTGCATAAAGTTTAGCAAATATCGAAAATACCCGGCATTGTGTCGTCGCGGTAGGTATCGGGCTGGTCGCGGTTAATCGCACAGATTATGCCCTTCATTGAAGCATAGCTGATGTTATGGCTTACACCGATACCGAAAACATCCTTGCCCTCGGGATTTTTAAGGTGAATATAGCTTATAGCCTTTGAATCGGAGCCAACTGCAATAGCGTGCTCGCTGTAGTCGATAAACTCATAGCCCGTTATGCCGATTTCTCTGATTGCGGTGAAGAATGCGCCGATAGGTCCGCTGCCCTCGCCCTTGATTTCAACGGGCTTGCCGTCCTTATAGGTTATTGCGCCCTCAAACTTAACCTTTGAAAGCTCCTCTTCCTCAACCTTTTCTTCATAAACCTTATAGTGACGAAGTCTGTAAGGTCCTGCAACATTTCTGTATTCCTTCTGGAATAAATCGAAAACCTCGGTGGGAGAGAGCTCTGTTCCCTTTTCGTCGCAAGCCTTCTGAACAACTGCACCGAATTCGGGGTGCATTGCCTTGGGCATTTTAATACCGTAGTTATTTGAAAGGATGAACGCTGTGCCGCCCTTGCCCGACTGCGAGTTTATGCGGATAATCGGCTCATATTCCCTGCCGACATCTGCAGGGTCAATCGGAAGATAGGGAACCTCCCACATTTCGCTTTTGCTTTCATCCATATAGATTTTACCCTTGTTGATAGCATCCTGATGAGAGCCCGAAAATGCGGTGAAAACAAGCTCGCCTGCATAGGGGTGACGGGGCGGAACCTGCATCTTTGTGCAGCGCTCGTAAACCTCTTTAATCTTATTTATATCGTGGAAATCAAGCTTCGGGTCAACGCCCTGAGTCCACATATTAAGCGCAAGTGTTACAACGTCAACATTACCCGTTCTTTCGCCGTTTCCGAAAAGAGTTCCTTCAACTCTGTCCGCGCCTGCCATAAGAGCAAGCTCTGTTGCGGCAACGCCCTCGCCTCTGTCGTTATGCGGATGAAGCGAAATAATTGCAGCCTCTCTGTTGGGAAGCTTACGGCAGAAATACTCAATCTGGTCGGCATATCCGTTCGGAGTTGAGCATTCAACGGTTGAGGGAAGATTGAGGATAATCGGGTTATCCTTTGTTATATGAAGCGCTTCCATAACCTGACGGCAGATTTCAACCGCGTTATCCATCTCTGTTCCCGTAAAGGATTCGGGTGAATATTCAAAGCGGATATTCATATCGGGATTGTTCTTCTTTTCCTCTTCGGTAAGCTCGTAAATAAGCTTTGCGCCCTTAACTGCAATATCAATAACGCCCTGCATATCGGTTTTGAAAACAACCTTTCTCTGAAGAGTTGAGGTTGAATTATAGAAATGCACAATAACATTCTTTGCGCCGTGAATAGCCTCAAAGGTTTTCTTGATAAGATGGGGTCTTGCCTGAACAAGCACCTGAATTGTTACGTCATCGGGGATATAATGTCCGTCGATAAGTGTTCTTAAAATCTCGTATTCCGTTTCACTTGCCGAGGGGAAGCCAACTTCAATCTCTTTGAAACCAACATCAATAAGAGTCTGGAAAAATTCGAGCTTTTCCTGAAGATTCATCGGGTCAACAAGCGACTGATTTCCGTCCCTCATATCAACCGAACACCAGATGGGAGCTTCGGTTATAACATTATTGGGCCACTGCCTGTCGGGAATGTTAATCGGTTTAAACGGTGTGTATTTTTCATAACCTTTTTTCATAATTATTTCTCCTTTCTGTGCGGAGCATAATAAAAAGCCCCTACACTTAACGTATAGGGGCGTTAAAAACGCGGTACCACCCTATTTCAGCGGCAAAGCCGCCCTTTAGCATCAATCAATGCCTCAACCGATAACGCGGTTAAGCGGGTGCGCCTATTGATTTCTGTTCAGCGCATCAACTCCGCAGAGAGCTATTCATTCAACACCCTGTATCGGCTTTCACCACACGCCGACTCTCTGAAACTAAAATGAAAAATCTTTTTCTGCATCAAAGTCTTTAAATAGGTTATATTTAATTTAGTAGTTTGTATTATACCAAATATAAAAATATTGTCAAGAATTATTTAAAAATTAGCCGGCTGCAAGCCCCAAAATTCGTCATTCGTAATTCGTAATTCGTAATTACAGCACCGAATATCCGTAGCTGTTTGCAATCGCCATAACGGGCATTCCCTGTTGGCACATCGGGCAGTTATGGCTCTGATATGCGCGGTATTCGGGAATATCGCTTAAAGAGAAAATCGTGTTAACATGAACGCCGCCGATTTCATCAACAGCGCTGAAAACGCTTGAAATTCCTGCAACCCTGCCGCCGTAGTATTCAACGCTTTCCATAGCACGCGCAACGGTTTTACCGCTTGTTATAGCGGAAATAAGAACAACAACATTCTTGTTTTTAATCATTCGAACAAGATTATCGCGGAAAATCAGATTTCCGCTTGCATCGTATTCGCTGCCGATAACAAATATTTCGCGCTTTGAATCGTATCTGAACATATTCGGGCGTGAAAGCTCGTGCGCGATATATGCGCCGAGCGCCTGTGTTTCATATAAACACAAAACAGTGTCAACGGGAATATCGTTAGTATTATAATATTCGGAAAGCAGCATTGCCGTGTCAACCGAAACATCGTGATTATGCTTAACATCGGAAGTTCCGATATAATAATTGATATGGTTATTTGCCGAAACAAAATGCCCCTGAACAAGATGAATGAAAACATTCTCGTTCCTCGGACTTATAAGCTTATATATCTCGTTCAAAAAATCACTCCTTCTGTAATATTATAATTCTACTACATATAGTATAACATTTCAACACTGCAAAGGTAGAAAAACGCCCGTGATTTTTTGTATATAATTACCAAAGGTGTTTGATTTATATGTTGTTATATGTTATATTATCAGCTAATGAGGTAGATTTATGAGAATTGGAAATATTGAGTTTAATAATATTGCTTTTCTTGCGCCGATGGCAGGCATTGCCGACAGAGCATTTCGCGAGCTGTGCCGCAACTACGGCGCTGCTTACACTGTGAGCGAAATGGTTTCTTCAAAAGGGCTCACAATGGGCGACAGAAAAAGCAAGGAGCTTCTGACTCTCGGCGATGAGCACCCTGCAGGCGTTCAGATTTTCGGCGACGACCCCGAAATTATGGCACAGGCTGCAATTAAATGCCTTGAGTTCAAGCCCGAAATAATTGATATAAATATGGGCTGTCCTGCACCGAAGGTTGCTATGAACGGCGGCGGCGCAAGCCTTATGAAAAATCCCGAGCTGGCTTATGAAATAACAAAAGCCGTTGTTGAGGCTGTGCCGATTCCCGTAACAGCAAAAATTCGCGCAGGCTGGGACGAAAACAGCATTAACGCCGTTCATATGGCAGAGCTCATTGAAAAGGCAGGCGCTTCGGCAATAGCTGTTCACGGCAGAACAAGGCAGCAGATGTACAGCGGAAGTGTTGATTTAAACCTTATATATAATGTTAAAAAAGCCGTTTCAATTCCCGTTATCGGCAACGGCGATATAACCGATGAGCAAAGCGCCGCAATAATGCTTGAAAAGACTGACTGCGACGCAATTATGATTGGCAGGGGCGCGCTCGGCAACCCGTGGCTTTTTCAGAGAATTAACGCATATCTTAACGACTGCCGTCTTATACCCGAACCGACTGTAACGCAGAAGATGGCTGTTATGCTGAGACATATTGAAAAGATTATTGAATACAAGGGCGAATACACCGCAATGCGTGAAGCGCGTCATCACGCGGCATACTACACAAAGGGTATGCGCGGCGGCGCAGCGCTGAGAAAGGAAATCTGCTCTTTCGAGCATTATGAACAGCTTGAAGAAATGGCAGTAAGAATTATAAAGGAACAGGAATAATGCAGTTAAACATAGTATTAATTGAACCCGAAATACCGCAGAATACGGGAAATATTGCGCGAACCTGCGCCGCAACGGGCGCAAGGCTTCACCTTGTAGGTCCGATGGGCTTTCATATAACCGATAAGCAGGTTAAACGCGCAGGGCTTGACTACTGGGATAAGCTCGATATAACCTATTATGATTCAACCGCCGAGTTTTTTGAAAAAAACAGCGGCGGCACCTTCTATTATTTCACAACAAAAGCCGAGCAGGCGCATTCCGATGTTGAATATCCCGACGGCTGCTTCCTTGTTTTCGGCAAGGAAACAAAGGGACTGCCCGAGCCGCTGCTGAAAGAAAATCACGATTTCTGCATTCGCCTGCCGATGAGGGGCATTATCCGCAGTTTAAATCTTTCAAACGCAGTTGCCGTAGGCACCTATGAGGTTTTACGCCAGTGGAACTACCCCGAATTATCTTCAAAAGGACAGCTCCACGAACTGAAATGGTGAATTACTATCCACTACCCACTATCCACTATACACTGAATAACAAAAAACCGAGGAAAAATCCTCGGTTTTTGTTATTCTGCTAAAAGCATTCTGTCGTTATCAAGCTCTTCGCCTGAGGTTGACTTGAATTTTTCAAGCAGCTCGGATTTGTGGAGGGCTTTCTTTTCTTCGCCCGAAACATCATAGATGATTCTTCCGTCGTTCATCATTATGAGTCTGTTTCCGATATTGATTGCATCCCTCATATTATGAGTTATCATAATAGTTGTGAGGTTGTGCTCGGATACTATCTTCTGAGTTAAATCAAGCACATTTTTTGCAGTTTTGGGGTCGAGAGCCGCGGTGTGCTCGTCAAGAAGCAGTATCTTCGGCTTTTTGAGCGTTGCCATAAGAAGCGTGATTGCCTGGCGCTGACCGCCCGAAAGCAGACCGACCTTTGATGTAAGTCTATCTTCAAGTCCGAGTCCGAGGCTGGCAAGAAGTTCTCTGTATTCTTCCTTTTCTTTACGGTGAACACCTGCACCGAGACCTCTCATTTTTCCTCTTCTTGCTGCAAGAGCAAGGTTTTCAACTATCTGCATATCGGCAGCAGTTCCCGTCATCGGGTCCTGGAAAACTCTTCCGATATACTTTGCTCTTTTATGCTCCGAAAGCTTGGTAACATCCTCACCGTCGATGATAATACTTCCGCAGTCAACAGGATAAACACCTGCAACCATATTAAGCATTGTTGATTTTCCTGCGCCGTTGCCGCCGATAACGGTTACGAAATCGCCCTCGTTAAGAACAAGGTCAATGCCATTGAGCGCTTTCTTCTCATTAATTGTTCCGGGGTTAAAGGTTTTGTGAACATTTTTAATCTCAAGCATTATCTTTAACCTCCTTATTTTTTATATTCTTTGCGGCAATTTTGCTTTTCCAGTACGGAAGTCCGAGGAACAGTGCAACAAGAACAGCCGAAAGAAGTTTCAGGTCGTTTGGATCCATACCCATCCACATAACAATATTCTGAACAATAAAGTACACTATTCCACCAAATATAACTGAAACAAGAGTAAGCGCAAAATTACGGAAGATTTTTCCGAATACAACCTCACCGACGATTACCGCAGCAAGGCCGATAACGATTGCGCCCCTGCCCATATTTATGTCGGCAAAGCCTTGATACTGCGCATAAAGAGCTCCTGAAAGCGCAACGATACCGTTTGAAAGAACAAGACCGAAAATAACATTGAATCTTGTATTGATACCGTTTGCTCTTGCCATTGCCTGATTGCAACCCGTTGCTCTAATTGAGGAACCGAGCTCTGTTCCGAAAAACCAATAAAGAACAGCAATCAAAACTGCAGCAAATATAGCTCCCACTAATATTGATTTAGGGTTGTTTCCCGAAGTCAACATAATATTCTTTATATTTCTGGCGTTAACCATTACATTTGAGCTCTTGTCAGAAATTCTTAGAAACAGCGAATATAAACTGAACTGCGTTAAAATTCCTGCAAGTATCGCCGGAATACCGAAAAATGTGTGGAATATTCCTGTCACAAGTCCCGCAATGCAACCTACTAAAAACGCAATTCCAACAGCCAGATAAATATTTACATTGTTTTTTACAAGAACAGCAAGCACTATACCGCCTATTGCCATTGATCCGTCAACGGTAAGGTCAGCAACATCAAGCACTTTAAATGTAATAAAAACACCTATTGCCATCATTCCCCAGATTATACCGTATGCAACGGCACCGGGCATTGTAGCTAATAATGAACCCATTTAATCACCATATCCTCTCATCCTGAACCGTTAATAAACTATTAAGGTCAGACCGCTATGAACTTATGCTTTTTCTTAAAAGCTCTTTCAAAAACAATGGCAACAAGACATTCATCCCGTTGCCATTAACGATCAATTTTGTAAACTAATCTTATTTAGCAATGTTGAGCTCTTCGAATAAAGCTGCCTGCTGAGCAAGCGGAGCAAGATCTGATGTACCCGATACATTGATACCTGTCTTACCGTCGAAGCCGTCAATGTCAAGAGCTACGCCATACTCTGTTACAGATGTGCCGAGGATCGGAATGGTGTTTGTAGCTGAAGCAGCTGCCTGGAGAGCAGGAGTTGCGTTAGCCAGAATTAAATCAACATTCTTTGATACGAACTGGTTAACGATTGTTGCACAAGTTGCTGAATCGCCTGAAGCGTTCTGCTCGTCAAATGTAACCTTATCACCAAGCATCTGTGTTAACGCATCCATAAAGCCCTGTGTTGCTGCATCAAGAGCGGGGTGCTGAACAAGCTGGCAAATACCGATACTGAATGTTTTGTCGCCTGTGTAAGTGGGGAGGTCGCTCGGAACTGTGTTCTCTACCTCTTCACCTTCGCCGCCGATTGCTACAAAGCCGTCGGGAATTTTAACACCGACTTTCTCAGCTCTTTCCGGAACTGACTTCTTAACGAGTGTTGAAGCCTCAACATAGGAAATTTCCATTGTTGAAATGTCTGCATTGTTAACAAGGATTTCGTAAGCCATCTTAGCGGTTTCAATGCCAAGGTCATAGTAGGAAATTGAAAGTGTAGCTACGCCGCAACCTTCACAGATTCCCTCTTCACCTGCAATAATCGGAACGCCTGCGGGCTCGCAAATATTATTAATAAGTTCTGCGTTACTTGCACATGTGTTATCTGTAGGAACATAGATTGCCTTTGTTTCAGAAACAACTGTGTTAAGAACTGTTGAAAGGTCGTTTGAGTCTGCGAATGAATAAGCCTTTGTTGTGTAACCAAGCTTTTCAAGCTCTTCAGCAATCTTTTCAACCTGATACTTTGAGTTTGCCTCTGCTGAACAGTAGAAAAGACCGATGTCTGCCTGCTTACCGCCATTGCTGCATCCTGCAAATAAAGCCGCAACTAATGTTACTGCAAGAACAACAGCAAGAGCTTTTTTGATGAATTTGCTCATAAAATTACCTCTTTCTGTTAAAAAATTTAGTAAACCGATTTTAGCACATAAAAGCGCTAAAGTCAACAAAAAAATTCAACAAATGTTTTTTGATATACGATAGGTAATATTTAAGCGCTGATTTTGCTTGACAAATACAAGATATAGGTGTAATATAGAACCGAATTTCTAAATAAAGAATTAGAATTTCAGCTAAATATCGAATTAAACTGTACCTTTTCTGATGAAATTGAAATTCAGCAACTATTTGAATTTATGAAAAAATCTAAACAGAAGGAGGTGCTATTGATATGACAGGTTATTATATTTTAGTCGGCGTTGTTTGCGCTGTTGTTTTCGGATTACTCGGCGCTGTAATCACAGCCGTTGTTAAAGATAAAAAGGCTCTTAACGATAAAAATTCAGCCGCTCAGGAAGCAACAAGAATTATAAACAACGCATTATCCGAAGCTGAGGCAACAAAGAAAGCCCAGTTAATCGAAGCTAAAGACGAAATTCATAAACTTCGCTCAGAAGCGGATAAGGATATCCGTGAGAGAAGAAACGAAGTTCAGAGGCAGGAAAAAAGACTTAATCAGCGCGAGGAATACCTCGATAAAAGAGCTGATACACTTGAAGCAAAAAGTGAACATTTAAGCGAAAAGCTTAAAGAAGTTGACGACAAATTACTTGAAATCGATAGCATCAAGAAAAGCCAGTTTGACATTCTTGAGAGAATCTCGGGACTTTCTCAGGAAGAAGCCAAAAAACAGCTTATGCAATCACTGGAATCCGAGCTTGATATTGAAAAGAGCAAGCGCATTCTTGAATATGAGCAGATGATCAGAGATCAGAGCGACCTTTTGGCAAGAGAGGTTATAAGCACGGCAATTCAGCGCTGTGCAGCAGACCACACTGCAGAAACAACCGTTTCGGTTGTTCCCCTTCCCAACGACGATATGAAGGGAAGAATTATCGGAAGAGAAGGAAGAAATATCCGCTCTATCGAACAGATTACAGGCGTTGAGCTTATTATCGACGACACACCCGAAGCTATTACAGTAAGCTCCTTTGACCCCGTCAGAAGAGAAATTGCAAGGCTCACCCTTGAAAAGCTTATTCAGGACGGAAGAATTCACCCGACGCGCATTGAAGAGATGTATGAAAAATCAAAGCGCGAGGTTGAGGCTATTATCAAATCCGAAGGTGAAAAGGCTGTTATCAGCGCAAACTGCGGCTCAATTCACCCCGAGCTTGTTAAGCTTCTCGGTAAACTTAAGTACAGAACTTCCTACGGTCAGAGTGTTCTTAAGCACTCACTCGAGGTTTCATATATCGCAGGTCTTATGGCTGCCGAGCTCGGCACTGACGAGAAGCAGGCACGCCGTGCAGGACTTCTTCACGATATCGGTAAGGCTCTCGACCACGAAATGGAAGGAAGCCATATTGCTCTCGGCGTTGAATACGCAAGAAAATACAAAGAGAGCGAAGCTATTGTTCACGCAATTCAGGCACACCACGGCGATGTTGAATGCAAAACCGTTGTTGCCGCACTTGTTCAGGCTGCCGATGCTGTTTCGGCTGCAAGACCCGGTGCAAGAAGAGAAAATGTTGAAAACTATATTAAAAGACTTCAGCAGCTTGAAGAGATTTCAACAAGCTTTAACGGAGTTGAAAAGGCATACGCAATCCAGGCAGGACGCGAGGTTCGCGTTATGGTTAAGCCCGAGGTTATCAGCGACCAGAAGATGCCGTTAATCGCAAGAGAAATCGTTAAAAAAATTGAGGAAGAAATGGAATATCCCGGTCAGATTATGGTTAACATCATCAGGGAAAGCAGAACTTCCGATATTGCAAAATAGTTTTTAGTAAAACAAAATATGATGAAAAAGAGGATGACTTGAATGCAGCAAAGCTGCTGACAGGTCATCCTTTTGTTATTATATGGTAATACTGTTATTAAAATACTAACTATTATTATAAAATGTTAATTTATATAATTGACTTTGTAATTTTATATTGATATAATGTACTTTGTATCATATTGATTTGACGGAGGTTCGTGATGGAAGAAACCAAAGAATTAGACATTGATTTAATGAAAATAGTCTATATGCTGAGAACGAAAATAGTTTTCATAATACTTATAACTATTTTCGGTGCTGCTGTTTCAGGCGCATTTACACATTTTTTAATTGACCCGACCTATACTTCAACGGTTAAATTCTATGTTCAGAACTCTGAGGATGCCGTTTCAACAAGCTCTTCAATCAATCTGCAAAACCTTGATGCAGCAGAAAAGCTTGTTAATTTCTGCATCTATGTTATTAAAACCGATACGGTTATGGACAAGGTTGCTGACAGCGTTGAGATAAACACGGGTGAAAGCCTGAGAAGTATGATTTCAACAACCGCAATCGAAGACACCATGGCTTTTCAGGTTACGGTTAAGAGCAAGGACCCAAATCTTTCGGCAAAAATTGCAAACTCAATAGCGGAAATAGCGCCGCAGGAGATTGTCAGAATTGTTAAGGGCGGCGGCGTTTCGGTAATCGACTATGCAAAGGTTCCGAAGAAGCCCTCCTCCCCAAACCTCAGGAAAAACATAGTTATCGGTGCGTTGGCAGGATTTATTCTTTCATTCGGTGCATTCTTCATCTATGAAGTATTCGACACGACAATTACCAACACCAAAGACCTTGAAAGAGTATTTGATATTCCGATTCTCGGAACAGTTCCGAGACTTGAAAGAAACAACAGCTCGCCCGATTACGGTTCGGACAAGCAGAACAACTCGTTCAACCTTCCCGAGCCGCCTTCAGGCGCAAAGCCGAGCAGCGCTGTTCTTGAAAACATACAGTCAATGAAAGGAGATGCAAAGAATGAGCCTAAGAAGTAAAAGGAAGCTTGCCGAAAACAACGCCTTCAGTAAATCAGACCCGAAGAAAATTCTTTGCAAGGACTCCTCGTTCAATGTAAAGGAAGCATATAACTCAATAAGAACAAACCTTCTGTTTATTCAGCAGGGTGAAAAGTGCCCCGTTTTTGTAATCACAAGCCCGACTGCAAACAACGGAAAAACCATTAATGCAATCAACCTTGCAGTAAGCTTTGCACAGATGGGAAAGAAAACCCTTCTTATTGATTCGGATATGAGAAATCCCACAATGCACAGAATGTTTTCCATTCCTGCTAAAAACGGTCTTTCGGAAATTCTTGCAGGGCTTACGGATAATATTTCGGTTTCAAAAACGGGAATTGAAAATCTTTCAGTTCTTACTGCAGGAAAAATTCCGCCAAACCCCGCAGAGCTTCTTTCATCAAACAGAATGGATAAGCTCCTCGATTTCGTAAGAGAGCATTATGACTGCGTGTTTATCGACACGCCCCCGATTAACATCGTAACGGATTCAACCTTATTTGCTCAGAAGGTTACGGGCTATATTCTTATAGTTAAAACCGATACAACCAACATCAACGAGGTTAAGGCAACTGTTTCAAACCTTGAGCAGATTGAAGCAAATATTCTCGGCTTCATTCTTAACGATGTTACCTCGGATAAAAAGAAGTATTACACTTATTATCGAAAATACAACTATAGCTATAAGTACGGCTACGGCAGTAAAAAATAAACATTCAGAGCAGGCTTGCCGTTAAACAATTCGGAGTCCTGCTTTGACCATAAGGTGATTGAATGAACAAGCGTGCAAAAATTCAGTTCTGGTTTGAATTCTCAACTGATTTAATATGCCTTGTTTTAGCAAACTTAATATCATATCTGTTTTTCAGCAATGTTGTTGCAAAAATACTTTCGTACCCTGTATCCGAATGGGTTAGATATTATTTCGCGCTCTTTGTTGCCTTTGCCGTTACCGCAGGGGGCTTCTACAGCAGAATTGATATCCACAAGAGAAACCGCTGGGCAGAATTTGTTTCTGTTGTTAAAAACGGCGTGCTTACATACCTTGTTTTCTTTGCCTTCATTATTCTGATGAAAAACACCGTCGGCGACTCAAGATATATGATTTTTTCGTCGCTGATACTGTTTATCGGTTTTTCGTGTGTTGGCAAATACTTTCTTAAAAGATATTTAACAAGGCAGTTCACAACAAGCAGAATTGCATCAATCGTCGGCGTTATCACAACAAGCGATATTGCCGAGGAATTCGTGCAGGGCATTAATGAGGACTGGTCGATGCGCGTTTCGGGCATTGTGCTTCTTGACGACTTCTGTGAAAACGGGGTTTTCAAGTATAAAAGCAAGCTCGCTCAGGGCGCTGTTAACGGCTATTCAGGCTACAAAACCGCTGTTGCAGAAAAAAAGGAAATCTGCGATATTCCGGTTATATCAACCGATGAAAGCTTTATGGAATGGATTCGCTCCGCTCCGCTTGACGAGGTTTTCATCAATGTTAATTATCAGGATGCAATGCAGATTCAGCCCATTGTTGAAGAGCTTGAGGATATGGGAATAACGGTTCATCTGAATATTCCCGTTCTTGAGAAAATGCTTGATGAAAGCAAATTCAACAACATCAACTGTAAAACCTATGCAGGCTTCCCGATGGCAACCTTCGCAGCCGCTGCGACCTACAACAGCAGCCTGCTTGCACTTAAAAGGCTGTTTGATATTGCAGTCAGCCTTATCGGATGCATTATTTCAGCGCCGATTATTGCAATAACCGCAATTCCTCTTCTGAGAGAATCAAAGGGACCTCTGTTTTTCAAGCAGCTTCGCGTCGGCAAAAACGGCAGAGTGTTTTATATCTACAAGCTGCGTTCAATGTATGCCGATGCTGAGGAACACAAAGCCGAGCTTATGGCTGATAACAAAATGGAAGGCAATATGTTTAAAATTGATGATGACCCGAGAATAACAAAGGTTGGAAGGGTTATCAGAAAATACAGTATTGACGAGCTTCCGCAGTTTTTCAATGTTCTTAGAGGCGATATGAGCATTATCGGAACAAGACCGCCCACTGTTGATGAATTTGAGCGGTATGAAAGCAGGCACAAGAGAAGGCTTTCAATGCGTCCCGGAATTTCGGGCATGTGGCAGGTGAGCGGAAGAAGCGATATCCTTGATTTTGAAGAGGTTGTTGAGCTTGACTGCAAATACATTGACGAATGGTCGCCGATGCTTGATATGAAAATTTTCTTTAAAACTATTCTTGTTGTTTTAACCCACAAAGGCGCAGAATAATCCACGGTGAAAAATATGAAAATTGCAATGATAGGACATAAAAGAATACCCTCACGCGAAGGCGGCGTTGAAATCGTTGTCGGCGAGCTTTCCGAAAGAATGGTAAAGCGAGGTCACAGAGTTGTTGCTTTCAACAGAAAGAGCGAGCACATAGCAGGCAAAGACTTTGAGAAGTTAAACGAATGGAACGGCGTTGAAATCAAATGGGTTCCCACACCGAACTCTTCAAAGCTCAACGCGATTGTTTACAGCTTTTTCGCAACGCTGGGGGCAATCGGCAGGGGCTTCAATGTTATTCACTTCCACGCTGAAGGTCCGTCCTCAATGGTGCTTCTTGCAAAGCTTTTCAGAAAGAGATGCGTTGTAACAATTCACGGGCTCGACTGGCAGCGTTCAAAGTGGGGCGGATTTGCAACGAAATATCTGAAATTCGGTGAAAAAACCGCTGCAAAGCACGCGGACGAGGTTATAGTTTTATCAAAAAATGTTCAGCAGTATTTTCTTGATACATACGGCAGAGAAACCGTTTTCATTCCTAACGGAATTTCAAAACCCGAAATCAAGGCGCCGAACATCATAAAAGAAAAATACTCGCTTGATAAAGACGATTATATTTTATTCCTCGGAAGACTTGTTCCCGAAAAGAAGGTTGACCTGCTTGTTGAGGCGTTTAAAGAAATCAAAACAGATAAAAAGCTTGTTATTGCAGGCGGCGCAAGCCACACAAGCGATTATGAAAACGAGCTTCACGAGCTTGCAAAGGGATGTGAAAACATAATCTTCACGGGCTTTGTTGAAGGCGACGAGCTTGACGAGCTGTTTTCAAACGCATATATCTACTGCCTGCCGAGCGACCTTGAGGGAATGCCGATAAGCCTTCTTGAAGCGATGAGCTACGGCGACTGCTGTTTAACCTCGGATATACCCGAATGCACCGAGGTTCTCGGCGAATACGGAGTAAGCTTTAAAAAATCCGATAAGGAAGATTTAAAGGCAACGCTTGAAAAGCTTACTTCCGACAGCGCATTGGTTCAGAAATATAAAGATTCGGCACAAAAATACATTTTAGAAAAATATAACTGGGATGAGGTTTGCGATAAAACGCTTGCCCTCTACCAAAAGTGAGAGTAATTAAATGAAAATCCTTATTATCAACAAATTTCTCCACCCAAACGGCGGTTCGGAGACATATATATTCAGACTCGGAGATTATTTGAAATCCGTCGGTCATGAAGTGCAATACTTTGGTATGGAGCACGAGGGCAGATGCGTTTCAAATGATTTGGATTTGTATACCGAAAATATGGATTTTCACGGCGGAAGCAAGCTTAAAAAGCTAACCTATCCCGTTAAAACAATTTATTCAAGAGATGCAAAGAAAAAGCTGACGGCTGTTTTAAATAATTTTCAGCCAGATGTTATTCACATAAATAATTTCAACTATCAGTTAACACCGAGCATAATTTATGCTTCGCAGAAATACAGAAGGAAGATAAAGAAAAAGGTTAACATTGTTTTCACTGCACACGATTATCAGCTTCTCTGCCCCAATCATATGTTTTTCGATATGAACGACAATATTTGCGAAAAATGTCTGGGCGGCAATTTCAAAAACTGTGCAAAAAACAACTGCATACATTCTTCAAAGGCTAAAAGCATTATAGGCACCGCGGAAGCAACGCTCTACAAAAGGCTTCGCACCTATAAATATATCGACACAATTATCTGCTGCAGCGAATTTCTTAAAGAGAAGATGGACACAAATCCGCTGTTCAAGAATAAAACCGTTGCCATTCATAATTTCATCGATAAAATTGATGTTCCGAAATGTCAGAAGCAGGATTATGTTCTTTATTTCGGCAGATTCAGCAAGGAAAAGGGCGTTAACCTGCTGCTTGAAGCAAAGGATATTAACTTTGTTTGTGCAGGCAAGGGCGAGCTTGAAGAGGAAATGAACGCTGCCGAGAATATAACAAATCTCGGCTTCAAAAGCGGATATGAGCTTCGCGAGCTTATCGCAAAAGCAAAATGCTCGGTTTACCCGAGTATTTGGTATGAAAACTGCCCCTATTCCGTTATGGAAAGCATTATGCTGGGCACACCCGTTATCGGCGCAAATATCGGCGGACTTCCCGAGCTTATTGAAAACGAAAGAACGGGCTTGCTTTTTGAAAGCGGAAATGTTGACGCGCTGAAAAACGCAATCGAAAAGCTGCAGGATGATTCACTTGCAGACAGAATGCATAAAAACTGCTTAACCAAGAGCTTTATCTCGGTTGAGCAATACTATGAAAAGCTTATAAAAATATATACTCAGTAAGAGGTTATAATATATGTCAAAAAAACTAAACGGAACCGTTATTGTTACATATCGCTGCAACGCAAAATGCACCATGTGCAACAGATACAAAGCGCCTTCCACACCCGAAGAGGAAATATCGGTTGAAACAATAAAGAAGCTGCCCGAAATGTATTTCACAAACATTACGGGCGGTGAGCCTTTTATCCGCGATGATATCAAGGATATAGTGCGCGAGCTCAACAAAAAGAGCGACAGAATTGTTATTTCAACAAACGGCTTCTTCACCGACAGAATAATTGATTTATGCAAGGAATTCCCGAATGTGGGAATTCGCATTTCTATTGAAGGGCTTGAAGAAACAAATAATGCCATCCGCGGACTTGAGGACGGCTTTAATAAGGGCGTTGGCACTCTCAAAAAGCTTGTTGAAATGGGGCACCCCGATGTTGGCTTCGGAATGACGGTTCAGGACGCAAATGCAAAAGACCTTGTTCCGCTATATAAAATCAGCGATAAAATGAATATGGAATTTGCAACTGCTTCCCTTCATAATTCCTTCTATTTTGTTGAGGCAAAGAATATAATTCACGACAGAGAAATGGTTGCACAGAATTTTGAGGACTTAATCAACGAACTTCTTAATTCAAATTCACCGAAAAAATGGTTCCGCGCTTACTTCAATCACGGACTTATTAATTATATCTACGGACAGCCCCGTCTGCTTCCCTGCGATATGGCATTTGACACCTTCTTCATCGACCCCTACGGCGACGTTGTTCCCTGCAACGGAACAAAGGAAAAAGAGGTTATGGGTAATCTTAACGAGCAGAGCTGGGACGAGCTCTGGAACAGCGAGCAGGCTGAAAGGGTTCGTGAAAAGGTTCGCCGCTGCGACCGCCAGTGCTGGATGATTGGCTCGGTTTCCCCTGCTATGCACAAATACATCTGGGTTCCTGCTGCATGGGTTGTTAAGCACAAGTTTTTAAGATTTTTCAAAAACAAGAAGTATTCCATGTTTGAAAATCAGATTTGCAGGGATTTAAGAGACGGAAAGGTTACAAAGGAAGAGCTCGACAAGCTTTCAACCTGCGATTTAAGCGCAGCTGTTAATGACGGGCTTTCCGCTCAGTCTAAATCAGCTATTGAAAAAACGCAGGCTGAGATTTAACAGTATGAATATTCTTTATATTGCATATTCCTGTGACCCTTATAACGGCAGCGAGGATAAAATAGGCTGGAATGTTCCGCTTGCCGCTGCTGAAAACAATCGTGTTTTTGTTTTAACAAAGGAGGAGCACAGGGAAAACATAACAAAATACTGCAGCGAAAATGCAGTTAAAAATATTTCTTTTTTCTATGTTGATATTAACAGCATATATAAAAAGCTGTTCAAGCCCCCGTTTTATTCGGGCAGGCTTAATATCTGGCACAGAAAGGCATTATCTGCCGCAAAGGAAATATGCAGCAAAAACAATATTGATATAATTCATCAGATAACGCCGATAGAATTTCGAAGCATCGGCAAATACTATAAAATCAAAAACGCAAAATTTGTTTGCGGTCCTCTTGCAGGCGGTCAGGATGTTCCGAAACCGCTTATGACCTATCTCGGCAGGGAAAAGCCCGTTGAAGCGCTTCGTATGCTGATAAACCGAGTTGCAAGAGCAAAAATCAAAATGCACGGCATTCTTAAAAAATGCGGCTGCGTTTTATATGCAAACAATGAAACAAAGGATTTTCTTGAGCCCGATTCAAGCAGAATAATTATTCCCGATACGGCGCTCAGAAATGATGAATTATCATCGGCAAATGAAAACGAAATCAAAAACGGCGAATTTGTTTTTCTCGCCGTTTCGCGTTTAACCGCAACAAAGGGCTTCGGTCTTTTATTTGACGCACTTAAAGATATTCCCAAAGCGCTTGAATATAAAGTCAGAATTGTCGGCGAGGGTCCGCTTCAAAATGAGCTGAAAGCGCTGTTTGCAAGCGATGAAAATGTTTTTCGCCACACCGAGTTTGCAGGAAAAATTCCTTTTGTTGAAATGGGCAAGGAATACCAGAAGGCAAACGCCCTTATTTTCCCGTCGTTCAGAGAGGCGTCGGGCTCTGTTATGCTTGAGGCTATGGCAAACGGAATTCCCGTTATCACCGAAAACCGCTGCGGCGGCTCGGTTATCTGCTCTGATGATAACGCCTATCTTTACAGTGCCTTGGACAAGGATGAATATATTAAAAATCTGAGCGCTGTTATGCAGCACTGCATAAATAAACCCGACGAGGTTCAGTCTAAAGGAAGGGCTGCAAAAGCCCGTGCAAAGAATTTTTCTTTTGAAGAAAAGGTTAATGCATTTTTGAAAGTTTACAACAGTTTAAACTAAGAAGAATAATAAACGAAAAGGATATGCAACAAGTTAATGGATAAAAAAATAAGTATTATTGTTCCTGTTTTTAATGTTGAAAAATATCTTGAACGCTGTGTTGAAAGCCTTGTAAACCAAACCTATAAAAACCTTGAAATAATTTTAGTTGACGACTGCTCAACGGATTCATCGCCCGAAATCTGCGAAACGCTTGCAAAAGGGGACGAAAGAATTAAGGTTGTTCACAAAGAGAAAAACGAGGGCCTTGGCTTTGCAAGGAACACGGGAATTGAAAATTCAAGCGGAGATTATATCCTTTTCATAGATTCGGACGATTATCTTGATATAAAAACCTGTGAAATAACAAAGGCAAGGCTTGAAGAAAACGATTCTGATATCTGCTGCTTTTGCAGCAGCGATGTTTATAAAGACAAAATTATTGATAAAACCGTTATTGAAAATGAAATGTTCTTTGAAAACGGCGAAATAATCACTTCGTTTTTACCGCGCTGCATTGCAAGCAACGAAAGCGGCAGTGAAAGCGAAATCGGAATTTCGGCAAATATGGTTTTATATAACGCCGTTTTATTTAATAACAGCTCGCTTCGTTTTGTTTCTGAAAGAGAATATGTAAACGAGGATTTGATTTTCAGAATCGAGCTTTGCAAGCATATTAAAAAAGCCGTTGTTATTCCCGATAATCTTTATTTTTATTATCACAATTCGGGAACACTTACAACCAATTACAAGAAAAACCGTTTTGAAGCATCGTGCAAGGTTTTCAACAAGGTTAACACAATGATTGAAGACTTAAACTGCAGGGAGCTATATATAAGAAACATCCGCTATCTGATGCTTAACACAATGGTTTCAATTAAAATGGAGGTCAGCAAATTCGGCTTTTCCTCAATAAAAACAATTAAAAGGATTTCAAACGACGAAACGCTTGTTAACGCATTGAAGGAATATAATATTTCCGAGATGCCGAAATCCTATAAACTGTTTTTCAAAGCGCTTAAAGCAAGGCGTGCTTTTGCTATTTATATGTTAGTGAAAGCCAGCCTTTTAACAAACCAAAAAAAGATTTCTTAAGGAATTATTATGGTTATTAAACAAAAATACTTAATCGAATTTCAGATTTACTATTTATTGATAGTTGAATCATTAATAGACCTTTTGCATTTTCCCGGCATAATTCGTTATTTTCTGGATATTAACTGCATTTTTCTGATTCTTCTGTTCTTCCCGAAAGTAAAAAATCTGGCAAACGATAAATCCTCAAAAAAACTGAGTGCATACATATTTTTTTATATGGTTGCAACCGTTGCATTTTCAATTATACGCCGAACGCCGATAGGTCAGGTTGCATGGGCTGCAAGAAATAACTATCTATATATTTTCTTCTTCTTCATATGCGCCTATTCTTTAAACCTCGACGATGTTAAAAGGATAATGAAAAACACGGTAAGGCTGCAGGCATACAATATTCTGTGCGCCATATACGAATACTTCGTAATCAGGCAAACCGGTGACAACCTCGGAGGAATGTTCGGAACAGCCTTCGGCTGCAACGGCTACATCAACGTTTATCTCTGCATTATAACCGCATACACAATTATTCAGTATGTTAACAAAAAGGCATCTATTGCATACCTTGCATACATCATTTTAAGCTCAACGGTTCTTTCCGTTGCGAGTGAGCTTAAGTTCTATTTTATCGAGCTTGCAATAATTATTATCGTTTCCTCCGTTCTTACAAATATCAATCCTAAAAACGGAATGATGGTTATTGTCGGCGTAATGGCGCTCTTTGTCGGATTTCAGATTCTTACTGCGCTTGACCCGAACTCCGCTGAAATTATCAGCGACTTCGACAAAATTGATGAATATTCAAAATACACCCTTGAGAATATGAGAATTGCACGAGCAACTCCGTTTTCACAGATTAATAAATATTTCTTTGACGGCAATGTTTTTTATAATCTGTTCGGCTACGGCTTCGGCGCCTGCGAAAGCTCGGAGACCTTTGCATGGGCAAACAGCTCATTTGCATCCACCTACGGTCAGCTCGGATACAGAAACCTTTCAACCGCTATGCTTTTCATCGAAACGGGATATGTCGGCATTGTTTCTTTCGTTGCAATCTTAGTCGGCATATTTGTAAATGCTCAGAGATTAAAGCAAAAGAATATTCAAAACCGAAGCTTTTACGCATTTTCACAGGTTGTTTCGGTAATTATGATAGCAAACGTGTGGTATAACTCATCAATACGAAGAGAAATTGCATATCTTTCCTTCTTCTGTTTAAGCACATATATTATCTGCGAGGCAGATAAGAAAAAACGCGAAAAAGAGGAGCTTCAGGAAAACAAATCTACGGAAAAGAAAAGCTACTTCAAAAATAAAAACAAACAATCACGGAGTATTATATGATTCCAAAAATAATTCACTACTGCTGGTTTGGAGGCAATCCCCTTCCCGATTCCGTTTTGAAATGCATTGAATCGTGGAAGAAATTCTGCCCCGATTATGAAATAAAGCAGTGGAACGAAGAAAACTACGATTATAAAAAGCAGGCATACACGCTTGAAGCGTATGAAGCAAAAAAATGGGCATTTGTTTCCGATTATGCAAGGCTTGATGTAGTTTATAACGAAGGCGGAATATATCTCGACACCGACGTTGAACTTGTCAGAAATCTTGACACTCTCCTTGATAACAAATGCTTTCTTGCAATCGAGCAGCCCTCGCATTATATTGCAACGGGTCTGGGCTTTGGCGCTGAAAAAGGAAACAGCGCGCTAAAAGAAATGCTTGATGAATACAGCGGCGCGCATTTTAAACTTGCCGAGGGAATATACGATACAACGGTTCCCTGCCCTGCAAAAAACTCTCAGCCGTTTTATAAATACGGCTTCAATCTTGAAATAGATAAGCCCGTAAATCTCGGCGGAGCTATGGTTTACCCGCCCGAATATTTCTGCCCCTTTGAAAGAAAAATAAACGAACTTACCGTAACCGAAAACACCTATTCAATTCATCACTATGATTCAAGCTGGGTTTCGGGTGATGAAAAGGATATTATCGAAAAAGTTAATGAATACGCAAAAAACCACTCGGAATTTTCAACAAAGCTTTACAAGAATAAACTTGAAAGCGTAACGAAATACGGTAACGCAAATATAGTTAGTCTTAGTAAAATGCTCATTTTTAAAATCAAGAAAAAAATCATAACAAGATAAGGTATTTTTAATGGAAAACGTAGTTTTTATTATATCAAAAGATGCACTCTCAAAGGATGCGCTTCCAACATATAATAATAAATACTGGAAAACACCGAATATTGACGCGCTTGCCGAAAAAGGAACAGTTTTCACAAAGTACTATGCTTCGGCAGGTTCAACCTGGATGGCAATGAGCGCAATGATGGCTCAGCGCTATACGTATCAGTTTGAAAACAGAAAAACGTATATCCAGGTGCCAGAGCATGAATATCCCTGCATTTTCGACCGTCTTCACAGCGAGGGTTGGGAATGCCACGTTATCTGGAATTGGGACTGGCATCGTGATGCAAATATGTATTCGGGTGAATTCGGAGCTGAAACAGTTTTTCACGACCTTGACGTTGCTCAGCCCTGCGGAAGTCACCACAAAAACTATAAAACTAAAATCGAAAGAAACGACGAACTGCTCAAAGAATCACTTGAAAAAATCTATCACGAAATTGATTCAATCGACTATTCTAAAAAACAGTTTGTTTTTATGCACCTCCCACACGTTCTTCTTGGAAGGCGCTGTTATATGGACGACATTGACGTTCATGATGAGATTGTGGGATATGTTAGAAACAAGGTCGGCGACGACAGTATATATATCACCTCCGACCACGGCCATATGAATCTCAACAAGGGAATAACGGGCTACGGCTTTGACCTCTATGAGCCGATAATTAATATTCCTTTGATTACACCGAGAATAAATAACCTAAAAACCTGCGATTCGCTTTTGAGTGAAATCAATCTCTGGGATATTGTTTTTGATAAAAAAATCCCCGAGAATGAATACGTTTTGTGTGACACGGCTTATTATGCTCAGCCACAGAGAAAGCTTGCTGTTATCACAAAAAGATACAAATATATCTTCACAAAAGAAAAAAGCCGCGAAGAGCTTTATGATATTGAATGGGACCCCAACGAGAATTTCAATATTCTTGAAGAATATATCTATGAAGAAGAAAGAGGCAGCTGGGTAACGGTTAACGAGCTGTATTTTTATCCTTATAATGAGCTTGCTCTTAAAGAAGCTGAAAAACTAAGAAGCATAAAAAACAGCATCTGGCGAGAACCGACGTTTTTTGAAGGCTTATTGTTCAAATACAGAAGAAAAGCCTCGCTTTTTATTAAGAAAATAAAAAACAAATAGGAAGCAATAAATGAAATCACTTAAGAAAAACATTGTTTTTAATGTTATATATGATGCGTTTAATTTAATATTCCCTCTTATAACATCAATGTATGTTTCAAGAGTGTTAATGCCAAGCGGTATCGGAAGCGTTTCCTACGCGCAGAACATCTCTTCTTATTTTGTTACCCTGGCAGCTCTCGGACTTCCCACCTACGGAATAAGGGAAATTGCAAAGGTTCAGGGCGATAAACAGCTCTCAAACAAAACCTTCACCGAGCTGTTTATCATAAATGCTGTAACAACAACGGTTTCCGTTTTCTCATATGCAATTCTTGTTTTAACTCCGCTGGGAAGCAGCTTTGATAAACCTCTGATGCTTTGCTTCGGAATTTCAATATTCTTTAACTACCTTAACATTGACTGGCTTTATAAGGGCAAAGAAGAATATGCTTATATAACAATAAGAAGCGTTGTTATCAAAATAATTTCACTTGCTTTGATTTTCATTTTTGTAAGAAGCAAGGAGGATTATATTAAATATGCCGTTATCATTGTTGTTGGTCTCGGCGGAAATTATATTTTTAACATAATTCACTGCAGAAGGCTTATAAGATTCAGCTTTAAAGGGCTTGAATTCAAAAAGCACTTAACTCCTCTGCTTGTTCTGGCATTCAGCTTGTTTTTATCTTCGATATACAGCAAGCTTGATATAACAATGCTCGGTTCAATGTCAACAAAGGACGCAACGGGCTTATACACAAATGCACATAAAATTGTTGAAATGATTATAACAGCCTGCTCGGCGGTTTCGGCAGTTTTTCTTCCGAGGCTCAGCTACTATTATAAAAACGAGCCGAAGAAATTTACCGAGCTTATTGATTTGGGAATCAGAATTCTTTCATTCATTGCAATTCCTGCCGCTGTCGGACTGTTTATTCTTGCACCCCAGGCGCTCGAGCTGCTCTATGGTAAAGAATTTGTAAGCGCGGCAACAACCGTTCGCATACTTTCAATACTTGTTATAGTTAAAAGCTTCGGCAATCTGCTTTGCTATCAGCTTGTTATCTGCACGGGAAACGAAAAGAAAAGGCTTCCTGCATATGCTTTTGCAAATGTTGCAAACATAGCGCTCAATGCCCTGCTTATTCCCTCTCTTGCCGAAAACGGCGCGGCAATAGCCTCCGTTGCAAGCGAGCTTGTTGTAAACGCCTATCAGCTTGTTAAAATGAGAAAGGTTGTTGATATTCCTTTCCCGAAAAAAGCCCTGCTTCAATCAATTATCAGCAGCACTTTAATGGGGCTTACAATTTTTGGCGCACTGCAAATACCCGCGTCAATGTTAGTCAGCACAGTGCTCTGTGTTGCCTTAGGACTTGCGGTTTATATCATAATTAATTTTGCTATGAAAAATGAATTCCTGCTCAGCACGGCAGGAACAGTTTTAAAAAAGCTAAAGGGAAATAAATAATGCTTGAAAAAACCAAACACAAAGCTAAATACATATTATCAAATACCTTAACCCTGATTAGCGGAAAATATTCAAAAAGCGTTAAGTATTTAAAATCGGTTAAGGATATTCACAAGGGCGAGCGCTGTTTCATCGTCGGAAACGGTCCAAGCCTCACCCCCGAGGATTTGGAGAAGCTTAAAGGGGAAATAACCTTTTCTTCAAACAGGATTTACACATTGTTCCCTTCAACCTCCTGGAGACCCACATACTATGCGGTGTTTGATGAAAGCGTAGCCGCTGCTGACGGCGTTGCCGAGGGGATTAATTCCATTGACTGCAAAATGAAATTTGTTCGCCGTCAGGGATATTATGAGGCATTCAAACTGCTTAATGAGCCCGTTTGCTTTGTTAAAACATATTATTCAAGGAAGTATCTTGATAATCCGCGCTTTTCAACTGACGCGTCAAAGGGAATATACACCATAGGGTCGGTTACATATGCTATGCTTCAGCTTGCCGTTCATATGGGCTTTAAGGAAATATATCTTATTGGTATGGATAACCGCTACGCTTTTTCCATACTCAAGGACGGCAGCATTGTTGAAAACAAGAATGTTACCTCCCACTTTGCAGCAGACACAAAGCAAAAGGCAACCCCCGTTGCCACCTGGGAAATGGACGCAGGCTTTGAATATACCGAAAAATTTTCAAAAGAAAACGGATTCAGAATATTCAACGCAACCCGAGGAGGCTTTCTTGAGTTGTTTGAAAGAAAAAATCTTGATGAAATTCTGAATAATAACCGAGGTGTTGTTTTATGATTATTAAAGCACTGGTTGCAGTGAGATCCGGCTCTCAGCGAGTTAAAAATAAAAACATCAAACCCTTTGCAGGAAGCAATCTGCTTGAAATTAAACTTGAACAGCTTAAAAGAATTAAAGGGCTTGACGGCGTTATAGTTAATTCAAACGACGACGGTATGCTTGATATTGCAAGGGCTCACGGCTGCGAAGCGGTTAAAAGAGATGAATACTATGCAAGCAACTCTGTTTCAATGAGCGATGTTTATAAAAATATGGCTGAAAACTGCGACTGCGATGTTATTGCATACATTAATGTAACCAATCCGCTTATCGAGGATTCAACCATTGAAGAGCTTATTGAGTTTTATAAAAACCACTGCGAGGAATATGATTCGGTTAATTCCGCGCATCCCGTTAAAGAGTTTTTATTTGAAAACAACAAGCCCATTAACTATGATTTAAAGCATCAGCCGAGGAGCCAGGACCTTCCCGATATATACGCTTTGAATTTTGCCGTTAATATAATAAGAAAGCAGGATATGATAAACTGCAAGAATGTTGTTGGAAACAAGCCGTATATCTATGCCATCGATGAGGTTGAGGCAACAGATATAGATAATCAGATTGACTTTGATTTCGCGGAATTTATTTTCAGCAGAAGATAATAATCTTAAGGAAGATAATCATATGATTAAATCTAAAGAGGATTTGAAATTGTATTTAAAGGAAGATAAGCTCGCTTTGCATATCGACAGAAAGCGCCCCCTTCCTTTTCGCGACGAAATCTGGCGCTATGAAATAATACTCAGAAAAAGCGAGTATTGGCATAACTGCGGCAAAGGAATAATGGGCAAGCTGTTTAAAAACTGGTATGCTTTAAAACACGAGCGAATGAGCGTTAAGCTCGGGCTGCAGGTTCCGATTAATGTTTGCGATTACGGGCTTCACATAAATCATTTCGGTTTGCTGATAATAAGCCCCTATGCGAAAATCGGAAAATATTTCAATGTTCATCAAGGCTGCAATATCGGCACCAATACCGAGGGAAATGACGCGCCCGTAATCGGCGACAATGTTTTTTTCGGTCCCGGAGCTAAAGCTTACGGAAGCATAAAGATTGCCGATAATATTGCAGTTGCAACGGGCTCGGTTGTTACTCATTCATTTGAAACGCCGAATGTTACCCTGGGCGGTATGCCTGCAAAGGTTATCAATGAAAACAAAGGAAATCCGTTCAGCACAAAGCTTAGTTAAAAAAATAAAACCCCTGTCAATGAACAGGGGGTTTTATTTTTTTACTTAGAATTCAAGCTTCTTTTCAATGAAGGCTTCAAGCTCGTCAATCGGAAGGCGAACCTGCTCCATTGTATCTCTGTCACGGACTGTTACACAGTTATCCTCGAGTGAATCAAAGTCGAAGGTAATGCAAAACGGAGTTCCGATTTCATCCTGACGGCGGTATCTCTTGCCGATTGAGCCTGCATCGTCGTAGTCAACATTGAACTTCTTGGCAAGCTTATCGAAAACTTCCTCAGCCTGCTCATTCAGCTTCTTTGAAAGCGGAAGAATTGCAGCCTTGAAGGGTGCAAGCGCAGGATGAAGGTGCATAACAACTCTTGTGTCGTTTTTCTCTGCATCAAGCACTTCCTCATCATATGCCTCGCATAAAACTGCAAGGAAGAGTCTTTCAACGCCGAGTGACGGCTCGATAACATAGGGAATATACTTTGAATTTGTTGTCTGGTCGAAATATTCAAGGGTTTTGCCCGAGGTGTTGATGTGCTGAGTTAAATCGTAGTCTGTTCTGTCGGCAATTCCCCAGAGCTCGCCCCAGCCAAACGGGAAGAGATATTCAAAGTCGGTTGTTGCCTTTGAATAGAAGGAAAGCTCCTCGGGGTCGTGGTCGCGGAGTCTTAAGTTCTTTTCGCTGATGCCGAGTGAATACAGCCAGTCGCGGCAGAAGCCTCTCCAATATGCAAACCATTCAAGGTCTGTTCCCGGCTCGCAGAAGAATTCAAGCTCCATCTGCTCGAACTCACGAACGCGGAAGATGAACTTACCCGGAGTAATTTCGTTTCTGAAGGATTTGCCTATCTGAGCAACACCGAAGGGAATCTTCTTTCTTGTTGTTCTCTGAATATTTGCAAAGTTTACGAAAATGCCCTGTGCGGTTTCGGGACGAAGATAAATTTCGTCCTTTGTGTCCTCGGTAACACCCTGGAAGGTTTTGAACATAAGGTTGAACTGACGGATGTCGGTGAAATTATGAGAACCGCAGTTCGGGCAGGGAATATTCTTTTCCTTGATGTAGTTGCTCATTTCCTCGTTTGACCAGCCTGCAACATTTGTGCCGTCGAAATTCTCGATAAGGTCGTCGGCTCTGTGACGGGTTTTGCAGTCGCAGCAATCCATAAGCGGGTCTGAGAAGCCGCCGAGATGACCTGAAGCAATCCATGTCTGAGGATTCATAAGAATTGCGCTGTCAAGACCGACATTAAGCTTATTCTCCTGAATGAACTTCTTTCTCCATGCTGATTTAATATTTGTTTTAAGCTCAACGCCAAGCGGACCGTAGTCCCATGTGTTTGCAAGACCGCCGTATATTTCCGAACCGGGATAAACAAATCCCCTGCCCTTGCAAAGCGCAACTATTGCATCAAGCGTTTTCTGTGTGTTATCCATAGAATAATACCTCCATACATTATGGAGGTATTATACTATTAAATATTTAATTAGTCAATTATTTTTGAGTGGATAGGTTATATCAGCTTTCCTGAAAAGTAGTCGATTGCTTCGTTAACCGATATGATATTAAAGATTTTATGCTCAATGCAGTATCTTATTACCAAATCGGTTGTTGAGCTGAGCGAAAGGCAGTAGCCCGCGCTTTCAAGCAGGCGCTCGGTTTCGGCTATGTTCAGTTCAAGAGCAAGGCAGAGGCGGATTGCGGTATTCTTTGCAGGATGATAATCCGAATCACTGCGGATTTTTGAAAAAAGCCTTCTGTCGATATCCGCTCTTTTATATACAGTGCTGTCCTTAATATTCTTTTCATCTATAATATTAAAAAGATTGTCGCAAAAGGACGGCTCTTTGTCGGCAATATCGATATTAATAGGAGCATCCGCAACAAGTCCGCGCCTTGCCATCGGCATTGCATAAACGGGCGGTAATTCCGCTGTGCTTTCATAGCACTCGTCCATTGCGCTGAATGCAAGCTCAACGGCTTCGTTATGCTCCTCTGAGCGCATTTCGGTGTAAGAGGCTATATATTGCTTTAAATCTTCAAAAAAATCACTGCTAAGCTTCTTCGAAAAATGTCGCATTAAAAGAGACCAATCCTTTCAGAATAATTGCTATTATTGTATCACAAAAGCAAAACAGATTCAACCGCAGGGTTGAACACATTAATTTGAAAGGATGTAAAAGCTATGAAAAAAGGATTAACTGAAATTATTTATGTTCTCGACAGGTCAGGTTCAATGGGGCACTTAACGGGCGACACAATCGGCGCTTACAACGCCTATCTCGATGAGCAAAAGGCATACGACAGCGAAACAAGAATAACAACTGTTTTGTTTGACGATAAGTATGAGCTTCTGTTCAACGGCGTTAAGATTAACGAGGCGTATCTCGACCACGAAAAATACTATGTTCGCGGCTTGACTGCACTCTATGACGCTCTCGGCAAAACAATTCTTGATGTTGGCTCAAGGCTTTCAAAGACCCCCGAAAGCGAGCGCCCCGAAAAGGTTATTTTCATAATCACAACCGACGGATATGAAAATGCAAGCAAGGATTTCACAAAGAAAAAAATCAAGGAAATGATTGAGCATCAGCAGAGCAAATACAGCTGGGAATTCCTCTTCTTCGGCGCAAACATCGATTCAGCCGAAACCGCATCCTCAATCGGCGTTGCAACCGACAGAGCATATGATTTCACCCCAAGCCCCGAAGGCATAGGCGATATGATGTGCTGCTGCATGGCAGAAACAAGAAGGATAAGAGAAAACTAAAAGCTACTCACTATCCACTACCCACTATCCACTACCCACTAAAAAAACGCTCCACATAAGTGGAGCGTTTTTTATCTCATCAATGCAAATATTCCAACTGTTACGCCGCTGAGCGCCATAAGTGCCGCAAGCACGATTGCCGTTATTTTAACCCATCCGTTATACATAACTTCTCCTTATTTCATAAACTCGTCTGCAGCCTTGATAAGCTCTGCAGCGAGAGCGTTTGCAGCAGCCTTGCTGTCGCCAACTGCGGTTATATACGCCTTAATCTTAGGCTCTGTGCCGCTGGGACGAACAATAACCTTGTTGCCCTTTTCAAGAGCAAATGCAAGAACATTTGATTTCGGAAGCTCAATAATTTCTTCAGTTCCGTCCGTAAAGGTTGTTTTGCTTGTTTTATAGTCTGAAACGGCAGTAACTGCAAGACCTGCAATCTCTTTGGGCGGATTTGCGCGAAGCGTATCCATAATTCCTGCCATTTTTTCCATACCTGCAGCGCCCTCAAAGGTGTAGGACTGAACATCGTTGTTATAGTAGCCGAATTCATCATAAAGAGAATTCATAACATCAACAAGGTTCATGCCCTTTGTCTTATAGAAGGCAGCCATTTCGCAGATAAGCATTGAGCCGACAACGGCGTCCTTATCCCTTGCGTGAGTTCCTGCAAGATAGCCGTAGCTTTCCTCGAAGCCCATAACAAAGTCGTCTGCTCTGCCTTCGCTTTCAAGGTTTGTAATAAGCTCGCCTATGTATTTGAAGCCTGTTAAAAGGTTTTTGAAGGTGCAGTTATACTTCTTTGCGATAACCTCTGCCAAATCGGTTGAAACAAAGCTCTTAACAGCGATTGCGGTATCTGAAAGAATACCCTTTTCCTTCTTCTGTGAAAGAATGTAGTTAAGAAGCATTGCGCCGACTTCGTTTCCGCTCATAAGAACAAGCTCGCCCGATTTATCGGGAACAGCAATACCAACTCTGTCGCAGTCGGGGTCGGTTGCAAGAAGAATATCAGCCTTGATATCCTTGTTCATTTCAAGACCAAGCTCAAATACCTGCTTGATTTCGGGATTCGGGAACGGGCAGGTCGGGAAGTTGCCGTCGGGATTTTCCTGCTCGGGAACAACATAAACCTTATCAATTCCGATTCTGTCGAGAATTGCGCGGACGGGCTTGTTTCCTGTTCCGTTAAGCGGAGTGTAGATAACCTTTAAATCTGCCTGCTTAACAAGCTCGGGATTGATGCACTGCTTCTGAACCTCGTCAAGAAAAGCATTGATAACATCCTTGCCGATATATTCAATAGTTCCGTTTTTAACTGCCTCGTCAAAATCGGTTGTCTTGATTCCGGTGAAATAATCAACCTTCTGAATGAAATCGTAGGTTTCGCTTGCTTCCTCGTCGGTCATCTGATAGCCCTTCGGATTATAGCATTTATATCCGTTATACTTTGCAGGGTTGTGAGAAGCAGTGAGGATAATACCGCTTGAGGTTTTGAAATATCTGATAGCAAATGAAAGGCAGGGAGTGGGCTCAAGCTCATCATAGATATAAACCTTAATGCCGTTGGCAGCTAAAACACAAGCAGCCTCTCTGCTGAAATATTCGCTCTTGATTCTTGAATCGTAGCCGATTGCAACAGACGGATTTTCGTAGTTCTTGTTGAGAAAATCCGCAAGACCCTGGGTAGCTCTGCCAACAGTGTAGATATTCATTCTGTTGGTGCCTGCGCCGATAACTCCGCGAAGACCTGCTGTTCCGAATTCAAGAGAACGGTAGAATCTGTCCATAATCTCGTCATCGTTGCCCTTAATGCTTTCAAGCTCTGCCTTTAAATCGGGGTCGCCCGTTGCTTTTTCAAGCCATTCATTATATAAAGCGTTGATATCCATATTATTTCTCCTTTGATAATTTTTAAATTTTGTCACTTACTATTTTAATATTATTATTTTCTGTTGTCAATATTTCATATTTAATGTATAATTATTTTAACAACTGTATTTAATTTTGGTGGTAATATGTTTGCAAAGGTAAAAACACACGGAATAACAGGCTTGAACACATTTGATGTTACGGTTGAAGCGGATTTAAGCTCGGGGCTTCCGAGATTTGATATCGTAGGGCTTCCCGACGCAGCAGTTAAAGAAAGCCGCGACAGAGTTCGCGCTTCTATCAAAAACTGCCGTTTTGAATTCCCCGTTTCAAGAATAACGGTTAATATCGCCCCTGCGGATATCAAAAAAGAGGGTTCGTTTTACGACCTGCCTATTTTAATCGCGCTGCTAAAGGCAAGCTCACAAATCAAAGCGAATATTGATGATTATTCCTTCATCGGCGAGCTTTCGCTGAATGGGGAAATAAGGGGCTGCACGGGCGTTCTTCCAATGGTTATTCAGGCGAAGGAAAGCAATATCGGCGCAATCTTCATCCCTGCCGAAAACGAAAGAGAAGGCTCTGTTGTTGAGGGAATAGATGTTCTTCCTGCAAGCAGCATAGCCGAGGTTTTAGACCATATTTCAGGCGAGAAGCTGATTAAACCTGCGTTCAGGGAGCTTAGCGTTGAGGAAAGCGTTTTCACAGATGTTGATTTTTCAGAGGTTAAGGGTCAGCAAAACGCAAAAAGAGCGCTTGAAATTGCAGCCGCAGGCGGTCATAACTGCCTTATGATAGGTCCCCCGGGAACGGGTAAATCAATGCTTGCAAAAAGGCTTCCGGGTATTCTTCCCGAAATGACTATGGAAGAAAAAATCGAAACAACAAAAATATATTCGGTTGCAGGCGAGCTTGATAAAAACACAAGGCTTATTTCAAGACGCCCTTTCCGCTCACCCCACCATACAGTTTCGGCACAGGGCTTAACGGGCGGCGGAACAAGCCCGAAACCCGGCGAGCTCAGCCTTGCGCATAACGGCGTTTTGTTCCTTGATGAATTTCCCGAGTTCGACAGAAGGGCAAAGGAATCCCTTCGTCAGCCGCTCGAGGATAACAAGGTTACAATAACAAGAGCCGCAGGAACAATAACATATCCTTCAAACATTATGGCGGTTGCCGCAATGAACCCCTGCCCCTGCGGATATATGGGGCATCCGACAAAGCAGTGCACCTGCACTGACGCGGCAAAGAAAAGATATAAGGATAAAATTTCTGGTCCTCTGCTCGACAGAATGGATATACATATCGAGGTTCAGGGCGTTGAATACGCTCAGCTTTCGGGCAAACAGAAAGAGGAAACCAGCGCGGAAATTCAGAAAAGAGTTAACAGGGCAAGAGCTGTTCAGCTTGAACGCTTCAAGGGAACAAATATAACCTGCAACGCTAAAATGACACCTGCCGCAACCCAGAAATACTGCGTGCTTTCCGAGCAGGCAAACGCAATGCTTGAAAAAAGTTTCAAGGCGCTTGACCTCTCGCCCAGAGCATACGACAAAATATTAAGAATCGCGCGCACCATCGCCGACCTTGAGGGAAGCGAAATAATTGAGCTTCCCCACATCGCGGAAGCAATTCAGTACAGAAGCCTGGACAGGAAATATTGGCGCTGAGAAGCCTTCGGCTTCAATGAATTTCATACTCTGTATGAATGAATAGTTTTTCAAACATGAATTGGCTGCGCCATGAATTGTGCTGACGCACATTATTATGAAATTCAATTCATGACTTGAGTAACAAGTCAATTCATGCCAACGGCAATTAATGTTGCAGCGCAACAATTCATAACTAATAAAGGAGAACATTATGGAAAAGTATATTGAAACAACAATGAAAAATCTTGAAAGAAACGGCTTCAAGCCCTTTTACTGCGAAACAAAGGAAGAGGTTTTGCCGATAATCGAAAGCCTTATAAACAAGGGTGAAAGTGTTTCAAACGGCGGCAGCGAAACGCTGAAGGAATGCGGCGTTTTCAACCTTATTGCAAACGGCGACTATGATTTTATAGACAGAACGGGGCTTCAGGGCGAGGCTGTCAGAGAGGCATATCTCAGAGCCTTCGGCTGCGACACCTATTTCTGCTCATCAAACGCAGTAACCGAGCGCGGCGAGCTTTATAATGTTGACGGCAATTCAAACCGCGTTGCAAGCATTGTTTACGGTCCGCGCCAGGTTATTATGGTTGTCGGCAAAAACAAAATTGTTCCCGATATAACAGCGGCAATTAAAAGAGTTAAAGAAAAAGCCGCACCCCCGAACTGCAGAAGGCTGAACCTCGATTCACCCTGCGCAAAGCTTGATAAATGCGTTTCTCTCACTAAGAACGACCCCTATATGTGCGACGGCTGCGCAGGCGACAGCCGTATCTGCTGCAGCTATGTAGTCTCCGCAAAACAACGCCATAAGGACAGAATAAAGGTAATTATAGTTAATGAGGACTTAGGATATTAAGGATGGTTAAAAAGTGCATAAACACGCCGAAAAATATGTGCTATTCCCTTCTTATCATTTTCAATAATCCCATACATTAAAACAAAACCACTATCAATTAATGATAGTGGTTTTGTTTAACAATTAATCATCTTTTCTAAATGTCTTATACAGTTCGTGAGCCATTGAATCCATAACGCTGTTATAGAAATCATTGTCATTGAATAGTTTTTGGAATGAATCGTTGTTTTCCAAATAACACATAGTAACAATTTCTTTGAACTTATCAGGGAATAAACTCTTAACAAACATTTCAGAGCTGTTTCCCTTTGCTTTCTGTCGTAGGCTCTTAACATCAGGATCATCCAAAAATCTTTGATAGATTCCCTGAACAATTACACGGTCAGCATCACTGAATTCACCCGCAAACTTCTCATTCACCTTGTCGATTATACTCTGCAAGGTGTCTTTTTTCTTATCAGGTTTTTTCGGTGCTAATGAACTGGTTGGAATGAGTTCTGTTGAAGCATTGTCAAGAATAATTGAGCCCTTGAACGTTTCCGTTAACGATGCATATTCAAGCTTAATTTTATCTTCAATGTCAACAATATCAACCTTGTCTGTCGGCAAGAATTTAATCAACTGCGTGGTGAATAGATATTCATTAAATAAATCGACATCATGAAGTTTAACTAATTGCGTAACATATGCATATGCACCGTTAAACTTGCGAATATAATCTCTTACTGCATATCTGTCGTTCTCATCAAGCTCGTTATATCTGCTTACAACAGGCTTAAACGAACTTGAAAGCTGCCCAAGTGCAACGCCGGATTGTTTCTTTGAAGCTGAATCCATGAGGTCTCTGTATGCCTGAACATCATCCATGTTATAAAGCAGATAATCTTTAATTTTGTTACGCAAATCATAAACATGGTTTAGATCTGTTTCGCCATTAAGCAAAGTGCACTCATAAAACGGCTGAAAGGCTTCTTTAATATCTTCGGCTGTGTTTTCAAAGTCGAGAACAAAAACATCGTTTTTATTCGGACATGTTCTGTTAAGTCTTGAAAGAGTTTGAACAGCATTAACATCACGAAGTTTTTTATCAACATACATCGAATGAAGAAGCGGTTCATCAAATCCCGTTTGATACTTGTTTGCAACAACAAGAATATTGTATTGGTTGCTATGGAATGCTTTTCTGAATTTCTTGTCGGTTGTGATATAGTGTCCGTCTTCATCTCTGTTCATAGAAGCTTCAGTATAATCAACACCATCAAGATTAACTGTGCCCGAAAATGCAACCATAACATCAGAACCCTTGCATTCTTTTGGATGGTCTTTTATGTAATCCTTAATTGCAAGATAATATCTGACAGCATTTGCTCTTGAATCCGCAACAATCATAGCCTTAGCTTTGCAGTCAATCTTAAATCTTCCGGATGACATAAAGTTTTCCATAATCATTTCGGTTTTCTGCTTTATGGTGTATCCGTGCTCTTTATAATACTTAAAGATTGCTTTTGCGGCTTTGCCTTCATATACTTCAGGATCGTCCGCAGAAGTTCGAATAATCTTAAATGCTTCTTTTATTGTTGTATAGTTTGAAAGAACATCAAGAATAAAACCTTCTTCAATAGCCTGTCGCATAGAATAGGTGTGGAATGGCATTTTTATTATTCCGTGTTTGCCTTCTTCATCGATATATGGACGTGGCTCTGCAAACAGTTCAAGTGTTTCACCTTTTGGTGTTGCTGTAAATGCAAAGAATGACTGATTGTCCTGATGACCCTGTCCGATAAGTGCATTTATGTATTCGTCCTGAAGATCAACTTCGGATTCTTCAATATCTTCGCCTTCTGCAATTTCTTTTATTGCAACTTTAAGATCAACAAGAGCTTTCTTCAATGTTGCAGCACTTTTACCGCTTTGCCCCTGATGAGCTTCATCAACAATAATTGCGAAGTTTCGTCCGCTTATCTTTTTCATTTCCTCATAAGCAAAAGGAAATTTCTGAATTGTGCAAATAATGATTCTTTTATTATCGTTAATAGCCTGTGCCAAATCTTTTGAACTCTTTTTGTTGTCAATCGGAACAACAAGCCCGGGAACATGCTCAAAACTGTTAATCGTATCCTGAAGCTGTGAGTCAAGAACAATGCGGTTTGTAACAACAATAACCGAGTTGAAAATCGGATTGTCGTCTTCGTCGTGAACAGACGCTAATCTGTATGCAATCCAAGCAATAGAATTAGATTTGCCCGATCCTGCGGAATGCTCAATAAGATAATTCTTTCCTGAACCGTTCTCTTTAACATCTGCAAGCACTTTTTTAACAACATCATACTGATGATAACGGGGGAAAATCAGTTTGCCCTTTGTGTAAGAGATGAAACGATGAATGATATCCATCAGAGAATCTTTCTGAAGGACTTCTTCCCAGAGATAAGATGTTGCGTAACCGTCAGGATTAACAGGGTTGCCTGCTCCGCCCGCATTTCCTGCTCCTTCCGAACCCATATCAAATGGCATAAAATAAGTTTTGTCATCCTTAAGGGTTGTTGTCATTTTAACATTATAGTGATCAACAGCAAAATAAACAAGGAAACGGTGATTTTGCCTGAAACAGAATTCTTTTGAGCTTCTTCTGTACATAAACTGGTTAACAGCATTGTCAACATTCTGACCTGTGAACTGGTTTTTCAGTTCCAGAGCAACAATCGGAATACCGTTAAGCGACAATACCATATCAATCGTATTTTCAAGTTTTGGAGAGTATTTGAACTGCCTTGTGCATCCGAGAATATTGGCGTTATAAAGTTCTTCTGCTAACGGATTCAACTTGCTTTCGGGCTTGAAATAGCAGAGCTTTATTTTTATGCCCATATCTTCAATACCGTTACGCAGAACATAAATCAATCCCTGATTTGTGACAGTCTGCTCAAAACGGTGATATAGTTTTTCTGCTGCGTTGTCGCCATAATATTTTTTATACTTTGCCCATGCTTTAGGCTGCGTTTTTTCAATAAATTCAACAAGCACATCAAGATAGATGCATTTTTCTTCATCGTGATGCCTGTTATGTATCCACATAGCAACACCCGAGGGTGCATCATGAACTTGACCGACAAATTGCTCATATCCGCCTTTTGTCAGCAACGAACCTTCAATATCATATTCAAAACGCTTTTCATTCAGTTCCATAATATCCTCCTATGGAAATCTACTTTTTCTTATTACTAACAGCATTCTCTAAAAAACGATAAAGAGATGCAAACTCAGCTTCCGAATTATCCTTCAACTTTTCTAATCCCTTTATTTTATCGATATCAAACATAACAATCTTATCTTGAACAATATGCTGGTATTTATTTTGAACCCAAAGGTACTCCTTTAACTGTTTGATTGATATATATCCGTTTTCTGCAAATTGCATGATTTGTTCATAACTCGAAAAAGGCTGATGCAAGTAAATCTGCATGATTCTATTTTCTTCCATGGGTTTATTACGATCAATTTTTGGAACAATAACCGTGTCAATTACATGCGGGGTACTCAAAGCTTTTAAACGAGCTAAGCAGTCATTATACGTGTTAAGTATCAACAGATCTACTATTTTGTTGATATTTTCTTGCTTTACTAATTCTCTTTTTTCGGCTTCTTGTTCTCTTTTTTCGGTTTCATCTGCTTTTTCTTGTTGTCTCTTTTCAATAGCGAAATAAGAAATGATATAAAGAACAATTACCGTCAATGCGTTTACAACTACTCCAAATATATTCTCGTTTATATGACTAAATCCGCCTACAAAACGACTCGGAATATTTTCACAGTCTAAAATCATGTAAATCACTAGCAAAACCACTAATATACAAATCCATTTTGTAGCATCGTTTTTTATCCAATTATTAATTTTTTTCTTGTTCGATCTGTTTTTCTTCATATTCTTTCAATGCTCCAATTATTTTTGCAATATCCTCATCGTCAAGTAATTCGTTATGTTCAGCACAATAGTCATCATTTAAGCAACGAAAAACCGATATATATGCTTCATCATATTGCTGATTATACTTGTTGGCGTTTTTTGCAAATTCAATAAAATCCATACTATTCCAACTAAGTTCTTTCCTGTTGGTCTCCAATTCAGTGTGGAACATCATTAATCCGCCATTTGCGTGAACTTTTGCAATTTTATTGCAGGAGTTTACTAATAAAACAGATACAACATCAACAGTGCTTAATAAGTGTAATTGCGGTAAAATATCGGCCATTTCTTTTCTGTCAATTAACCAATGTTTCATTACATTAAATGTAGCGTAGCTTTTCTTTTCGTTTTCTATAATAGCATAATATGTTCCTTCGCATAACGATGTCCTTTTGTATTCTTCAACTGTGTCCTTACCTATGTATTCATCAACAAATTCTTGTGTATATGCTTCTGTCATTGAATCAAAACATCTCAAAAGGAAGTCCTCATCCATAAGAAGAATTGGAAACGGGTCACCTGCTAAACGCATTACAGCAACAACGCCAATACATTTCTTGAGAAAGTACTCAAAATTGCTAATGAACACATCTTGAGGTTTTTTCATATTTATTGGATGGTTTCTCGATACATAAAAATGTCTCAATCCCTGTTTATGAACATACTTGTTGAGTTTTTGACATAATTCCTTTGCTTCATTAAAAAATGTAGGCATATTTTCTTTCATATCAGAAAAAACATCGCCTTCATCTGAAAGCATTTTTAGTATTTGCCCTTGCATAGGGAAATGCTTTGTATCTTTCCAATCTTCTAAATATTTATCTCTATCCTCGTCAGGCATATCTGTCAAAAACACCATTGTTGTGGAAACATCAACTGCCGAACGCAAAGAGTAATAAGCACAATCAAAATATCCCATTTCAAACAACTCAATAGAATTAATCAATTGTTGAGCCGCTTCCATTATAAATGTATTTATCATTGTATCTATACGCCCAGAAAAACTGTGGTCAATATTCGCAATATCTCTATAATATTTCCCTTTGTTTGATAGTTCTAACGGACGAATGAACTCTTTTTTGTGGAATTCAATATAATAATCAGACATCATATTTCCTACTTATTTAATTAGTTAATAGATAAAACACATCGTTTGTTATACAGAAATAGCACACAAGAAATTAATTCCTTGTTCAACACGCCTTTTTACTTGTAACAGTTGGTTAACACTATATTTTCCAGCAGGTCCATGTGTTGCATTGCTTAAAACATGGAATAGTTCAAGAATATTTGTAATATCTGCATCAGCAAAATCAATAACGCTATCATCAAATTCCAAATTGCACATCATATATCTGATTTTTTCTCTTCTCGTTGCATTACCCCGTTCTGTTCTTTCACAATTAGGGTTATATGCAAAAACATCCGCATCAGGTGCTTTTAATTCTATGAAATCTGTAAACAGTTCACGGCAGCTTGTGCAAAAATGTCTTGCTGCATCAGGGTTATTAGGGTTAAGTGCATAAACAGCCCCATTCCAACGATTATTTAAATCTTGTGAAACTAACATAAGCTTATTGCCTATCTCCAAATCTTCTGTATTTTCTTCTGGAGTTTCATTGTTCTCGATCGCATTTGCGGTTATTAAACTGTTTGCATGCTCTTGCTCAATTAAATCTAAAACCGTATCTTGCCTTGGGGTAATATAAACACCTTCACCATACATAGCACCAACGGACTGGTAGATCTGTTGCATTGCGTTAAGAGAAGTTGTGTAACCAGTAGAAATATGAGAGGTTTGATTTAATTTACTCAATTCACGATTTATTATTTGTTGGTTGCGTTTAGCGTTAGCATTGTATTTTCTGATTTCTCTGTTAACATCTCTTTCGTACTTTCTAACCGCAGCATTAAGTTGCTGTTTTGTTTTTTGCTCGGCTTTACGCTGGGCTTTGTTTATCTCGCTTTTCATTTGCTGTTCTGCTTTGCGTTGAGCTTGTCTCATTTGTGATTTGAATTTTGATGTATTAAAACCTTTAGGCAATTTTATACCTCCTTTTTGCCTGTGACATATTCGTAAATAAGGGATTTTTTGTATTCGTTGAGCTTTTCGATTTTCTGCTGTTTTATTTCAATAAGTTTGTCAATTTTTGAGCATTTTTCATCGAGATAATCGGCAATTTTTTTCTGTTCGTTAATATCGGGAAATGCAATTATAATGTTGCCAATTGCAGATGCAGAAATGTGAACCACCTTAAGTTTCATTTTACCGTAGCTTTTTTGTTTTTGAGAGTATTCACTGTTTAAAGCATAATTCAAAAACCTTGGCTCTTGGTTATGCTTAAATATAATAATATCTCCACCTGCAATACATCTATCAGTCCCCAAGTAAACAACATTCTTGCCGATTTCCTCAATTATTTCGCCTGTACCAGAAAATAGGATATCCCCATAAGAAATATATTGTGGTTTTGCCATTTTTTCAATGTTGGTACGAGAATAGCATTTCGAAAAAGCACCGTTATATTTAGTGTATATTTCTCCGTATCGTACACATTGTACATTTCCATTAGGTATTACATCTTCTCGAGTAATACCATTACCCTTGTCAATTCTATTTGCAAGAAATTTTGCTCGTTTTGTTTCCCAATGACTTGGTATTTCTCCTATCCATGCAACACCACTGTCTTTCATTGGTGCGTCGTGGTTGAGGCCTTTGGTTACAACCTCAGTGATGAGCGATTGCTTATACGCCTTGAGTTTTTCAATCTGCTGTTCCTGATTGGAAATGAGAGCATCAACCTTTTGAGCATTAGCCTCAATATCGTTAAGAATAGCTCTTTGTTTTTCATATGGAGGAACAGGCAGGTCAATGTTTTTCATTTCCTGCCATCTAGTAGTCCATAAATCCGCAACAATGCCGTGCCCCCATCTGTAAAACTCTTCTGCAAAACCGTAGTTTTTCAAAAGATAGTTGTTATAGGCAGGATTAACAGTGCCTTTTTCTTTTTCAAATAAAACAGTATTTATTAACGAAACCGAGCCATCATAATCCGAAACACCACAAGACTGCTTTCTGTCAGAACGAGAATTGATAACAAAATCGTTTTTCAAAACTTGTTTTCTATTGTCATTCGCATCGCTTTTTGCGACATTTTCCATTTGAGGAACAATGCCACCTTTAGAAACCGAAAGCGGTGGATAATCTGTATCATTAACTTTTTCGTTGCGGTTTTGAAAAAGGTGTCCAATTCGTTTTATCTGCCAATCAGCAGGTATTGTACCAATCCAATCAACGCCGCTGTCTTTCATTTCACGCATTTCCGAACAACTCCTTCATAAGCGTTGTTTCCTCTGCCTCTAATTCCTTGATTTCGGCAAAGATATCCTCCGACGGAACGGGCGGCACAAACTTATAGAAAAGCCTTGTGAACGGGATTTCGTAGCCTACTTTATCCTTCTTTCTGTCCATATAAGCAAACTCGTTATATGGTGTAACATTCTTTTTGAAATACTCGTCAATATCTTCACCGAAAGGAATGATTTCTGTATCAGTACCCTTTTCTTTGTCGGGCTGTGGCTTGCCTTTCTTCAGAACAGGCTTACCGTCTTCACCGAGAATCGGGGTCAAAACAGTAACCTTGGTATAGCCAAAGTAATCATTATCGAACACCTTCGACTCGATATGCAAATCACCGTCGGTGTACTCTTCGTTGTCAAACTCTTCGTATGCTTTAACGATAAGGCTGATGCAATTATCATCAAGATCAACACGCTTGTTACCGATATTCTTTCTGCGTTTCTTAAAGCACTTTGAAGCATCAATAAGCTGAACTTTACCCTTGCGGTGTTCTTCCTTGCCCTTGGTCAGAAGCCATATATATGTTGATATACCTGTGTTGTAGAACAAGTCGGTGGGCAACTGGATAATCGTTTCAACAAGGTCTTCACTGATAACATACTGACGGATGTTTGAAGAACCTGAACCGGCATCGCCTGTGAAAAGCGATGATCCATTTTGAATTATAGCCATTCTGCCTGAACCGTGCTTTAACTTCTTGACACCGTTTAGCATAAAGAGCATCTGACCGTCAGAAATTGCAGGCAATCCGGGACCGAAACGACCCTCAAAACCTTCTTTCTTGTATTCGTTTTCAACAGCATCTTTTTCCCTTTTCCAATCGATTCCGAACGGTGGATTTGAAATTATATAGTCAAACTCATATCCGCTGAATTTATCGTTTGAAAGAGTATCACCATATTTCATTCCGGATGCATTGCCACCCTTGATAAGCATATCAGCTTTTGCAATAGCGTATGTTTCGGGGTTGAACTCCTGACCGAAAGAAGTGAGGTCGGCATCTTCATTAATGACCCGCAAACGTTCTGTAAGGCAACCGAGCATCTGTGAAGTACCCATTGCCATATCATATGCTGTTTTAGAGCAACCGTTTTCTGCAATTTTTTCCCTTTCAGGCGAAACAAGAAGCTCTGTCATAAGATAAATAACATCTCGGCTTGTAAAATGAGCTCCTGCTTCTTCGTTATAGCTTTCTGAAAACTTTCTGATTAATTCTTCAAAGATATAACCCATATCCATTGAAGTGGTAGTTTTCGGAGACATCTCGCCTTTTTCAGAACAGAACTCTTGAATAACAACATAAAGAACATTGCCTTTAGCCATAGTATCAACAGTTTTTGCAAATTCAAAGTTTTCAATTATATCTTTAATATTATCCGAAAATCCCTGAAGATAATCTTCAAAATTTATTTCAATATCATCAGGTTCGGACAAAAGTTTTTCAAAATCAAACTTGCTTGAATTGTAAAAACTGTATCCAGAAATACTGGTTAGAATACCATCTCTCACCTGACTTGTAACACCCTGTTCGTCAAGTTTTTTTGCTTGATTAACAACAGCATCCTTGGTTGGTTTCAAAGCATCATCAAAACGTTTCAAAACTGTCATAGGAAGAATAACTTTTCCGTACTCGTGAGGCTTAAACAGACCAACAAGATGAGTTGCAATTTCCCAAATTAGATTTGCCTTTTCCTGAATGTTTTTATTTGTTTGTTTTTGTAATGAATTTAAAGACATAACAATCTCCTATAATTATACAAATTATCACTTCTACATAATACCACAAAAAATTTCAACATTCAATAATTTATATATTATAGCAGCATTTCTTGGACGGTGAGCGGCAATTCGGGAAGGGATGGCTATTACCATCGTATACGGGCGTATGAAGCGGTATACGAAGCGATACGAGCTTATACGAATTATACCGATAATGATAATGAAAATGACAATGACAATGATATTGATATTGATAATGATGGGCGAAAAAAGCGAAAAAATAAAAGAGGCTTTAAAAGCCTCTGGTTTGTGTGAAAAAATATTCTTTTCCTTTAACATAAACGCTGACGAACCAATAATATACCGGTATTATTAAAAACAGCATCCATGTGTACTTCCATGCGCCTGTTGCAAAGCTGATAATCAGATAGAGTGCAACAACTGCTTCGGGTATCGGAAGAAGGTTGCAAAATGCCTTCTTTGTTTTTGCCTTGCAGGCGGTTGCAACTCTGTAGTAAATCGGGAGTGTTAAAAAGATTATCCACAGCGGATGCCAGATGCCGAAAGCAAATGATAAACCGCAATAAAGAACAACAACAATCAGAAAATACGGAAATTTCATCATTGCCGAAGCGGTTTTCGGATATAATCCGCTTTCGCTTACCTTTGCTGCAACATTTTTAATTTTTCCTTTAACGCTGTTTTCTTTTTCCGGTGCATTGTTATCCATAGTTTTTCTCCTTTATAAGTTCGGGAGGGTATGTAACCCTCCCTATAAATCTTATTTATTTCTATAAATAATTGCTTCTCTTTCGGGACCGTTTGAAACCATTGTTATGTTGCAGCCCATTTCGTTTTCAATGAACTCAACATAATCCCTTGTTTCCTGCGGAAGCTCGTCATAATTCTTAATGCCTCTGATGTCGCAGTGCCAGCCCTTAAAGGGTTTAAGAACGGGCTTAGCCTTTTTAAGCTCGGGAGTAACGGGGAAATCCTTTGTTATTTTGCCGTCGATATCATATGCAACGCAAACCTTGATTTCTTCAAGATATGAAAGGCAGTCAAGCGCGGTCATAACAACCTGGGTTGCGCCCTGGCATTCAATACCGTATTTTGAAGCAACGCAGTCAAACCAGCCAACTCTTCTCGGTCTGCCCGTTGTTGCGCCGAATTCGCCCTTGTCGCCGCCGTGGATACGAAGCTCCTGAGCCTCGTCGCCGAAGATTTCGGAAACAAATTCGCCTGCGCCAACTGCGGAGGAATATGCCTTTGTTACAACAACGATATCCTCAATCTTGTGGGGCGGAATGCCTGCGCCAACTGCGCCGTAGCCTGCAAGAGTTGATGATGAGGTTACCATCGGATAAATTCCGAAATCGGGGTCTTTAAGTGTTCCGAGCTGACCCTCAAGAAGAATGTTTTTGCCCTCTTTCATAGCGTCTGCAAGGAATTTATGAGTGTCGCAAACATAGGGTGCAATCTTCTCTTTATATTCCATACAGGTATTGAAGAGCTCTTCTTCATCAAGAAGGGGCTTATGATAGATATGCTCAAGTGCAAGGTTTTTAAGAGTGCATATATTTGCAAGCTTTGCCCTTAAGGTTTCATCATCAAAAAGCTCGTTTACCTGAATACCGATTTTTGAGAATTTATCAGAGAAAAACGGTGCAATACCGCTCTTTGTTGAACCGAAAGCGTTCTTTCCGAGACGCTCTTCCTCATATTCATCAAGCTTGATGTGATAGGGCATTAAAATCTGGCATCTTTCAGAAACAAGAAGCTTCGGATTAAGACCTGCCTTTTTAACCTGCTCAAGCTCGTTGATAAATTTATTGATATCAAGCGCAACGCCGTTGCCGATAATGCAGGTTGTGTGCTCATAGCAAACACCCGACGGCATAAGATGAAGCGCGAATCTTCCGTGCTCGTTGATAATTGTGTGACCTGCGTTTGCGCCGCCCTGAAAACGAATAACAATATCGCTCTGCTCGGCAAACATATCGGTTATTTTGCCTTTTCCTTCGTCGCCCCAGTTGGCGCCGACTATTGCTCTTACCATAGAATTATTCTCCTTAAAACTAAGATAGTATTGTTTTACCAAATATTTATTTTACAATACTTCGCCCAAAAATGCAATACAATTTGAGATTTGTAGGGGCAAATCTCAAATTAGTGAAAAGTGAAGAATGAAGAGTGAAAAGTTAAGGGGCGCGGAAATGCGCCGTAGGTTTAGTATTCATATCATTTAACGAATTTGTAGGGCGCGACGCCCTCGACGCGCC
>SVQE01000003.1:32736-64477 GCA_015065505.1 Oscillospiraceae bacterium | reverse complement strand
TCTCTGAATTATTATTCGTATAAAATCAGCATTTATATTTTCAGCAAACTGTTCATCAGCATCTCTGTCACCGAGAAAAACAGTATTTTTATTTTCACTTCTTTTCAGAACTGATTGGAACATATGCGGTGAAGGTTTCTGATACTGACTTCCCCAATCACCCGAAACGGCAATATTGTTTTCGGAAAACCACCTATCAAGCCCCAAAGCATATATCTTCTTTCTCTGAAGGTCTGAATTGCCGTCTGTAACAATAAACAAATCCTTGTTATTGCTTTTTAATGTGTTAAGCATTTCTTTTGCTTCATCTGAAAGAGAAAGCTCTATCGGTTCACTTCTGAAGGCATTAACGCATTCTTTAATAAAGTTTTCAGGCAATTCATCGGAAAACATATAGTAAACATCCTGGAACAAGGTTGTTTTTGAACTGCCGAACTGCTTCCATTCACTGCATAAGGCTTCATAAACATCAGCTTTCGGAGCATTGGCAAATTCGGCAATAATTCCCGCAACTCCGCGGTATGCCTGTGAAATGAAATCAAATTCATCGTAAAGCGTTCCGTCAACATCAAAACCGATTGAATCATATTTCATTAATTCAGAAATAAAATACTTCGTCATAAAATCTTCCCATTTTCAGTCCGTATTTAATGTCTGCCGAAGGAATAATATTTTCTTTTTCGGCAAACATCTTTATCATTAACGGAATCCAGTTTTCAGTGGCTGCCATACCTAAAACAGAACCGCCGCCAAATCTGGGGTTTATTTCGGTAAAGCTTATATCACCGTTTTCTTTGATGAAGCACTGGATATTTATAGGACCGATAAACTGAATTGATGAACAGATTGTCTTAACATATTCTTCAATCTTTTCATTTTTGATAACCTGTCCTCCGGTTGCCTTTCCTTCTTTTACTCCAAGACGGATTCTCGGAACTATATAAACAGGCATGCCGTTTATGTCGCATAAAACATCAATAGTAACTTCAGTTCCGCTTAGCAGTTCCTGTGAAATGTTGCCTGTCATATCAACGGGCTCGTCGGTTATCTGAATACCCGAACCGCCTCTTCCGTTTCTCGGCTTAACAAGCTTATATTGCTGCTTCAGGCTTGTTTTCGGAGTCGGTATTCCGTTTTTTTCAAAAAACAGATAGGTTTCCCATTTATCAAGAAAAACCTTCAGAGTATTTGCATCTGAAATTGCAACACTAATGCCTTTTTCCGAAAGTTCTCTTTTCATCAATGCCCAATTAAGCAAGCCATCGTCAAGCGTTGGAATAATCATTTCAATATTATTATCTACAACAAGTTTTTTTAGAAACTCGGGACTGTTTTTATCTGCAGCAGAAGGTACTGAGTAAAATTCATCTGCAAGATGCTTTCCGAAGCAATCCTCACTCATATCTGTTGCAACGCTGATATGTCCTGCCTTCTGAACATTTTTAATTATGTATCCCGCAGTAAGACTTCCGCAGGCTTCACTTAATATTTTCATAATTGTCTCCGTTATTTGTCGCTTGTTGCATAATCCTGCATTTTATTCTCTTCTTCAAGCTCAGTTCCCTCTCTCTTGAGAACAACAATTACAGTTTTAAAGAGTATGTATAAATCAAGCTTGAAAGAAAGGTTGTTAACATAATAAATATCGTATTTAAGCTTATCCTTCATTTCAACCTCGTTTCTGCCGTTAACAGCAACAAGATTCGTTAGCCCGGGCCTTACTGCATGGCGTATCTTTTCCTCTTCCGTATATAGCGGAAGATATTCAACAAGCAGCGCTCTCGGACCGATTATCGACATATCGCCCTTGATAATATTAATCAATTGCGGAAGCTCATCAATTGAAAGCTTTCTGAGAAGCTCCCCGAATTTTGTTAAACGAACCTCGTCGGGAAGCAGCTCCCCGTTTTCATCAGTTTCGTTGGTCATAGTTCTGAATTTAAGAATTCTAAATATCTTTTCATCCTTGCCGGGTCTGTCCTGAATAAACAAAACAGGACGGCCGAGTTTTATTGCAACAAGAAGAGCGACAATACCCATCGGAATTGCAAGAACGACAAGCGCCAGGCATGATAAAAAAACATCTAAAAACCGTTTAACATATTTTCCGTAAAAAGTGTTCATAATTATTCCTACTTTATTTCTCTGATAAGTGAAAACGCTTCCGCAGCGCATACATGAACTGTTGCACCTCTGAACTTAGCCAAAGATTCAATCGCTTCAAGAGACCGTGCATCGGGAAAATCACTGAGCTGTGTTTCAAAATATGACATTGCTTTTAATTTATCATCAAAACTATCAGATATATCCTCATAAACATTCGGAATAAACTCATTCTGAACATTAGGAATATTCCAGCCTGTTTCCGAAAGGGTTTCATATGCATACACTCTTTTAACCTTATGAGCATACTTTGGACGAACAGCTACCATAGCTGCATCAACAACCATCTGGTGGTCGAGCTGCATATCGCCTCTGTGAGGAATATAAACCTCGTCCGGTTTTAAATTCTGAACAACCTCGCAGATTTTTCCGTTTAATTCATATCTCGGGACCGTTTCAAGCATAACGGAAGGAAAATCAAGAAAGATTGTTTCCTTAACGCCTAAAAACTTATGCGCCTCTCTTGCTTCTGCACGGGTTTTATTTACAACCACTGCAGAAAAAAGCGGTTCAACACCTTTGGTAACAATGCAAACATAAACTTCGTCACCGTTTTTACATCTCTTTGCTATTGTTCCGCCTACACCGATAATTTCATCATCGGGATGCGGTGAAATAATTAATACTTTCATAGCAAAACTCCTTTACTTTATCCTTTTAGCCGGAGCACCGACATAAGTTCCGCTTTCATCTATGCTTTTAACAATAACAGTTCCTGCACCAATTATTGCACTACTGCAAATATTGATTCCCTGAATAATCTGTGCGCCGGTACCCAATTCACAAAGCTCACCAATACTAACTGCACCGGATACATTAACGCTTGGATACATAGTTACATAATCTTCAATAATTGCATCATGACCAATAGTACAATCGAGATTGACAATGCAATGTTTACCAATCTTGATATTAACTGTAACAATTGAGCCCGCACAAATAATAGTGCCTTCACCTATATCAACCAAGTTTGATATTGTAACATCTGGATCAATCAATGTACAGAATTTAATTTTGTCGTTTATTGAATGTATTTTTTCAATTATCTTCTTTCTTGTTTTAGCATTACCGATAGCGCAAACAAAATATGAATCGGCAAATTGATTAATACTATCCAATGTTCCAATAACATCGTAACCGTTTACGCTTTTACCCTGAAGTGATTCATCATCATCAATAAAGCCTAAAATTTCCCACTTCTCAGCAGCAGAATCATTTATTCTCTCTATAAGCCATAAAACCTCTCGACCAAAACCGCTTGCGCCGATGATAACAACTGATTTACTCATTATTTACCTTCTTATTCAAAACACTTTTTGATTGCTTCAATTATTCTGTTCTGCTGCTCGGGTGTCATTTTATTATCGCTTGGTAAACAAACACCGCGGTTGAAGATATCCATTCCGACATCCTGAGCATCACCGGCAATATATGCATTGGTCATTGCTCTGCCGCTGCCGTTTTTAGTGATAAACGGATTCATTCTGTATATCGGCTGCATATGCATCGGCTTCCATATCGGTCTGCCCTCTGCATTGATTTCAGCAAGCTTATCAAGAATTTCGTGCGGGCAGGTTTTGCCTTTTTCGGAAACATAACAATAATCATTTTCGCTTCTTACCTGCTTGCACATTGCATTTTCATCAATTATCAAACACGAAAGCCAGAAATTCGGCTCGCTGTTTGCTTCATCATAAGGATTCATTTTAACGGGCAAATCCTTTAAGCCTTCTTTATATCTTTCATAAATTGCTTTTTTCTGAGCGATATGTTCTTCAAGATACGGTAACTGACCTCTTACAACACCTGCAATAACATTACTCATGCGGTAGTTATAGCCAAGCTCCTCGTGCTGATACCACAGTGCGTTCTCTCTTGACTGAGTGCTCCACTTACGGGTTTTGTTTGCCGCTTCAAGGCTGTCTGTTAAAAGCATACCGCCCGATGAGCCTGTTATGATTTTATTTCCGTTGAAAGAAATGCAGTTATATGTTCCGAAGGTTCCTGTTTGCCTGCCCTTATATGTAGCACCGAAAGATTCCGCAGCATCTTCAATAATTACTGCACCGTGTTTTTCACAAATTGATTTAATTTCATCAATCTTTCCCGGTGTCCCGTATAAATGTGCAACAACTACAACTTTTACTTGCGGGTAAATCTCGAAAGCTTTTTCAAGAGCCTTCGGGTCCATATTCCATGTTTCATATTCAGTGTCGATGAAAACAGGAACACCGCCTTCGTAAACAACAGGATTTACAGTTGCGTCAAAGGTCATATCCGAACAAAAAACCATATCCCCCTGCTTTACTCCTGCAAGCTTCATTGCAAGGTGAAGCGCCGCTGTTCCGCTGGAAAGCGCAACGGCATATTTGCAGCCTGCTTTTTCGGCGGTTTGTTTTTCAACCTCGTTTATGTTTTCACCTACGGTTGACATCCAATTTGTTTCATATGCTTCCTGAACATATTTTATTTCATCACCGTGCATGGTTGGTGACGAAAGCCAAACCTTTTCAAAACTCATAATATCTCCTGTTAATTGAATCAATCAATGTATTTTTTAATAAAATTAAAGCAGTTCACACCGAATATACGGTGACATATCTGCGTGATTTTCTTTCTTAATCTGCTCTGCGATGCCCAGCTATGAGCAGACCAGTGAATTGAATAAGAATTCTCGGTTAGTTTCATCTTCCCCGTTCTTATATCAAACGGATTAAAATAATCCTGTGGATATATGTGAAGACCGTCTATAATCTGTTCGCTGCCGTCAGTTCTGAAGCCTTTTTGAATCAAGAGCTTTGTTAGAAGCTTCGGACAGGTTATTTCCGTTATGTCTTCACATTCGGAAAACGACAGATTGTTGTACTGTTCAAGATGCTCCATAATCAAAGGATTATTCTTAACAGTTCCGAACATCTGACCGCTGTTAACATACAAATCCGTTTCAATTCCGATAAAAGCATCGTTATCAAGCAAATCATCAAGATTTCTCAGCAACTCAACATCGGCATCAACATATATTCCGCCGTATTCATAAAGAATAATGAGTCTTGCTATATCGCTTACAAAGGCATAGTTACCCGCTTCATACGCTTCCTTCGCAAAGCGGTTGCTGTTAAAATCAAAATTCGTTTCGTTCCATTCGATTATTTTATAATCAGGACAAAACTGTTTCCAGCTATTGATACACTTTTCAATTTTCTTTGTTTTAGGTCTATTTCCAAACCAGATATAATGAATTGTTTTTGGTATCATAGTATCCCAAATTCTTTTCTTACAAGCCTTTCGTATTCAACCTCTTCGGGTGTTAAGCTCTCAATAATTGAGTAATTTTGTTTAATGTTTTCTTTCTTTTCCTTTCCGGAGAAAATCAGAAGTATCATTCTTGCAAACCACAAAAACGGAAGAAGGAGAATAATTCTCTTTTTAATTCCGAATCTGAAGTAAAGCTCATTTGCTCCGGGAAATATTCTTTTTAGAATATAACGCGTTTTAGAAATGCTTTCGGTATTGCGTTCATCGTTGATTAAACTGATAGCCTGTGTTTTCTTATCGTTGCCGTAGGTTGACGTTTCGATAAGATACATCTGCGCATTATCAAGGCTTCCGTCATCCTCCATATCATCAAACCAGATGTGAGCGATTTTCAAAATATTATCATGGAAGGCTTTAAATTCCATATTTTCAAACTTTTTGAGAATGTTTTCCTTTTGCTCTTCGCTTGCGCAGTTCCATAACACATAACAATCGAGAACTGTTCTGACTCCGATTCCGACCTTTGCAATATTCTTAACATAATGACCGAAATTGAAGAAGTATAAATCCTCATAGGTCATTTCATAGATATGCTCTCGGTCTGTTTTAACAAGTTTGTTCCAGTCAATGCTGAATATATCGTGGTAGGCGTGATTGATATTTGAATAATCGTAATGGATTTCGGTATAAATAATAGGCAGTTTCTTAAATGCATCAACCTGACCGTCATCCATTAAATCTTCATCATAGTCAAGCTCCTTCATAATCTTTCTTACAGGCTCGCGTTCTTCGGATTTAACAAGAAGGTCGATATCCGTCATTGTTCGCATATCGGGTGAAGGATAATACTCCCTGATTTTGCTTCCCTTTAGAAAAAGAATGTCGTAACCGCGCTTTGTAAACTCGTCTGCAAGAAATTCGCTTTCCATCATCTGCTTGAAGCATTTGGAGGCAGCCTTTGCATATACCTCCTGCCACTGCGCGTAAAGTTCACCTTCAGGCTTGTTATTCAATTTTTCAATACTGAACCAAACAAGATTTGCAGCATTTTGCATCAGACCGATTTCAAAAACCTTTTGCCATTCAACCTCATCCGGTTTTTCGACAGGCTGTTCATTCTTTAATGCAGATTTAAGCAAATGAACGAAATAGCCTTCGTTTGAATTAATAACAAACATATTATTACACAGACTTTCAGAATTTTATATATTATAATATATATACAGAATAAAGTCAATCAAATAAAAAATATTTCCATTTATCATCAAAAACATAAAAAAACAGCCGAAATCCGTAAGAAAATCGACTGTTTTAAGTGATTAATCACAATTTAATAATTCAATTAGATTTTCAGCTGTTAATGCATCTGCTTCTTTAAGCAATTTCTTATATCTGTCCATATTGTATTGCGAGTGCTCGGTTTCCTTGCTCCAGAGGTGCATTGTCCACGCATTTTCGCCCATATATGTATTTATCAAAACGCCGATAACCGCCATTTTTACCTTTGATAAAACATCTTTATCATACACTGCAAGAAGGAAATATTTGTAAATAAAATACGAAGCAATATTTTCGTTTGAAAGGGTGTTTTCAATCTTTTTTCGTTTAATATTACTAACTTTTTCCTTCCATTCGGGATTGATAAGCTCGGGATTGCAAAATACTTCATTAAAGGGAATATCGTTTCCGCCTTCATCGTATTTTTCTATGCTGTTCTGAAGTTCAACTGCAAATTGCAAAAGATCACAAAGCCTTTTATCAAGCGGTTTTTCAGAGTTTTGAATTATTTGAAATACCTTAGTTCTTGCCTGCTTTAACTTAATAAAAAGTTCAGCGTCAATATCGTTTAATGTCGGCAATTCGGAATTGATTTCCGTATCGAATGAAAGGCTTTCTTCACTGTGATAAATCAAATCTGCAGCAACGGGACAGGAAAAGGAAATTCCAATTTCCCTTGTTCCGCCGAAGTCATAAATAAACCTCGGGAAATTTCTGCAGGTTATGGGCGTATGCTCACCGCCGATTGCAATATGCATATCGCAGAGGTTTTCATCATTAAGAAACGGACAGCGTTTTTTCGGGGCAAGTCTGAAAATGATGTTATCAAATTCATCCTTATCGAGAACGCTGTTTATTCTCTGCTTTATTTCAAGTGAATCGGGAAGTGTTTTATAATATTCAAGTGATTCATCATCCGCATCAACTTCCCAGCCCTGGCAGCAGGAATCGGGGCAGTCCCCTGCTATGCATTTGAAATTCTTATAGTATTTTGGTGCAACAATTATCATAATTCACCGTTTTTCAGCGCAGCTGCAAGCTGTGCATTCTTGTATTTTCTGCTGTTTGAAACATCTTTTATAATCTTTATTTCCTCGGGAATAAAGTATTCATCCTCTTCGCTTTCAAGTTCTATTTCGAGAACTGCTTTATCCTTCCAGAATGGATAAACATCCATCTCCATAACCTTGTTTTTGTAAGGGAAAACATATCTTTCCTTGATTATTGGACTTCTGTTCGGGTCGGCTTCCTCTTTGAATTCTTCGTATTCTTCAGCGCTTAGCTCGCGCTCATATTCATAGCATTTAGAACCGTTTATACGAACTTTTATTGTTTCAATATAAACAGTTTCGTTTGCCGCTTTACACCTTCTTATTCTTCGAGAGCCTTCGTTTGAAAGAAGATAAATCTGCTCTATTTCATATTTAACAGCATTATATTTATCAATAATTAAATTGAGCTTGGGATACTCAATTAAGAATTTCTTCTCAAGCTCAATTTGCATTTTCATATCTTCCATAATAATACCAATCTTAATATGGCTTCACCCTCGGGTACTCCCCGATTAACGGGGAGATGTCAGCGATAGCTGACAGAGGGGAGCGTCTGCGCTAGCAAAAGCTGTCGCCAAAGGCGACTGATGAGGGTTATTTCTTCATTATATTGACCATCATTCTCGCCGCTTTATAAACATCACCGCAGCCGAGAGTGATAACCAAATCTCCGTCCTGAGCGTTTTTGCAGACATACTCTGCAATATCCTTAAGACTGTTTATCTGAACACTTCCGGGGATTTTTTCGGATAAATCAGTTGCTTTGATTCCGATTGTATTAACCTCGCGCGAACCCATAATTTCGCTGATAACGCATTTATCCGCAATGGATAAAACCTTTGCAAAATCATCGAGCAAAAGCGAAGTTCTTGAATAGGTGAACGGCTGATGAACCGCCCAGACATTCTTATATCCCATTTTTTTAGCAGCCTCGAGAGTTACCTTGATTTCCGCAGGATGATGAGCATAGTCATCGGCAAAGGTTACGCCCTTATATGTTCCAAGAAGCTCAAAACGCCTTGAAGCGCCCTTGAAATCCTTTAAGCCCTTGCATATGCTTTCAACATCAGCACCGCTTTCGTATGCTGCAACAAAAGCGCAGAGTGAATTTAAAATATTGTGTTCACCGGGAACGGAAAGCTCAACCTTTGCAACAAACTCGCCGCAATGCCAAAGCTCATAATCGCTGTAAAATCCGCCGGGAATATTGATATTCTTAGCAACCCACTCGTTATCATCGTTTCTTCCGATTGAAATAAGCTTTTTGCCTTCAATGCCCTTTAATGTGTCAACAGTGTTTTCATCATCGCCGTTATAAATGATTATTCTTGTTGTTTTTTCAGCGAATTCCCTGAAGGATTTCTTGATATTATCAAGGTTGCCGAAGAAATCGAGATGGTCCTCATCGATATTGAGAATAACAGCGATATCGGGGTTCATATTAAGGAAGGTATTGTTAAATTCACAGCTTTCACAAACGAAATTCTGTGTTTTTCCGTATCTTCCGTATGCATCAATAAGGGGCAGCTTTCCGCCGATAACGGCAGAGGGGTCGAGCCCTGCTTCCATTAATATCTGCGTTTCCATAGAAGAGGTTGTTGTTTTTCCGTGTGTTCCGCAAATACCTATGCAGTTTGTGAAAAGGCGTGATAATGCGCCTAAAACCTCCGCTCTTTCAACACAGGGAAAGTTTTCTTTTGCGTATTCAAGTTCCTCGTTGCCCTTAAGGATAGCGTTTGTGTAGATAACAAGCTCGGTGTCATCGGCAATGTTTTCTTTAACCTGACCGAGAAATACTTTTGCGCCTTCCCTTTCTATTCGGCGGAAGGTTTCGGTGTCGTTATTATCAGAGCCGCTCACCTCGTATCCGAGTGAAAGCAGAATCTCGGCAATCGGGCACATACCCGAGCCTCCGATACCGATAAAATGAACTTTTTTAGCCTCTTTAAGTATTTTGTCTATATTATTCACGGCATTTCCTCCGTTTCAATCAAATTCAACTCTAATATTATACTACAATGATGATTAAAAATAAACACTTTTTTTATTATTGTAAATAAAAAATCCTGCTTAAGAAATTCCTAAGCAGGATTATCATTATTGAATCCAGAAATTAAGTGTGAGGCAGGATGATTTATAAGCCAGTCTTACATCTCCGCCCGAAACCATATTTACAAGATTTATTTTTCCTTCCGAAAGAGCTTTATAGCGCATTGCATATTCTGCATTATATTCGGGATTATCAATGGTGTTGCCTTTTTTATCCTTAGTTTTTTCGTCAAGGCTCTTCCCTGTTACATAGATGCAGTTATTCTTACAGCATGCGTTTAAAACACCGCCAGGCTTATATTCGCTGAGGGCGATTTTAACAGCTGCACCGTAATCGTTAACAACTGATGCAAAACAGTTTTTCTTAGAGCCTTCATCAATTCCCGAACCGAATGCCCAAACCTGGTAATCAAAGCTTTCGGTTGCTTCAAATATTGAATCCGAGAGCGGATTTCCGCCGCCGAAAACAATCTGAGTTCCGCTGTCAAACATCTTTTCGGCAACGGATGCATAACGGTCAACCATTTCAAATTCGGTGTGATAACAGTATTCGTTTTCCATTGCAATTCCTGTTTTCAGACCTTGATTATCAACGCTTACCCACTTATCAAACATATAGCCGTCCTTGGGTTCATCGGCAACGAGCCTAACCTTATCTCCGCTAATATACGCACCCGAACCCGAACCGTTTACAACGTCAACGTAGAAGGTGGGATTTTCACTCTTCTTATAAACGGGTGTAAGTTTAATATTATTTTTTTCAACTTTAACATTGATATTCTTCTCTTCGGGATTCTCAACGGCATTCTCCTGAGATGAAGTCCACTTATCAAAAACATATCCTTCAGGTGCTTCTGGAGCTTCAATATTGTATTCGCTATCTACGGGCGCATAGTAGCTTAAAACCGCACCGCCGCTGCCGTTTTCAGGGTCAGTAGGATCGGGACACTGAACAGTTATTGTTCTTGTCTCTGCATCTTTCCAAACAGCTGTGATAGTGCAGTCGCAGCTGCCTACAAGAAGGTTCATTGATGCATCATTTTTTGATGAAATATTAACCTTTTTGTCGCGCACTCCTTCGGTGTTGCTCTTTGTTTCCCAATGATCGAAAACCTTTCCTTCGGGCGCGGGATTTGCAGTTATAGTAACGTTTTCACCGTCTGTGTATAAGCCGCTGCCCATACCGTCAACAACCTTAACCTTGAAGGTCTTTTCCTTTTCATCGCTTACCTTTTTATAGGTTGCCTCAACGGTGAAGGAATAGTCATAGTTAAGATTATCTGCATCATAATTTGCATATTCAACGATTACGGGAGTTTTGCTGCTGTCGGCAGCTGCGGCAGCGCCCTGAACATAGCCAGCACCGTAATCGCCCGAGTTTTTAGAGTTAACAGAGCCCACATATCCAAGCTTTGTAAAGCCGTCTAAAACAGAGCAATAGCCTGCAAGATACCCTGCTTCAAGTGCATTGAAGGATATGCACATAACATTGCTGATAAACTTTGTTGTATTATCATTTTCGGGATGCGGATATGCATCAATAAGAATGAAGTTAATTTCACTGTAAGCAGGCGCAATTTCATTAATTCCTACAGCAAATGCTTCGCCCGGAAGAATAACGAATTTAGCACCGTCTTTTGCAGCGAGGTCTATATAATTCTTTATCGTTTCAACGCTTAATTCGCCCTTATCATCAAGAACCGGCTGATAGTAGCGGAAGCTGATATTATTCTCTTCACCGTACTCCTTAACGCCCTTCCACGCACTTTCGTTATATGCGCCGTCGTTAATGGGTGCGCCATCGGTTATCAGCACCATATCAAAGCCTTCAGTGTTGTTCTTTGAACAGCCTGCAAAGCCGAGTACAGAGCTTATAATCATAACAATCATAAGTATAATAGCAGTTGATTTTTTCATATTGTTCCCTCCGAACAATTAAGATATAGACTAATACATATAAAATAATATCAAAATTTTATATTTATTTCAATAGTTAATAAAAAATAATTGATTTATACTGTTTTATTTCCTATAATTATACTGAGGTGATGAATATGCTCAAAGCTCAGCTTGAAAAAATTCGTTCAATAACAGATTTCAAACCCGAAATAGCAATAGTGCTTGGTTCGGGACTCGGCGAGTTTGCAGAGAAAATTAAAATACACTGCACAATTCACTACAGCGAAATACCCGACTTCCCGATTTCAACGGCACCTTCACACAAGGGCGAGTTTGTTTTCGGTGAAATTGAAGGCAAAAAGGTTGTTCTTATGCAGGGCAGATTTCATCTTTACGAGGGCTACACCTCAAAGCAGATTGCAAACCCGATAAGATTAATGCACCTTATGGGAGCTAAAACGCTTATTCTTACGAATGCATCGGGCGGAATTAACACAAGCTTTAATCCCGGTGATTTTATGATGATTACAGACCATATTTCCTGCTTTGTTCCCTCACCTCTTATTGGAAAAAATATTGATGTGCTTGGAACGAGATTTCCCGATATGAGCAACGCATATGATAAAGAGCTTCAGAAGAAAATAAAAAAGATTGCTTTAGAAAACAATATAAAGCTTCAAAGCGGCGTTTACGTTCAGCTTAAAGGACCTCAGTTTGAAACACCTGCAGAAATAAAAATGCTCTCAGCAATGGGCGCGGATGCAGTTGGAATGAGCACGGCAACGGAAACTATTGCAGCCGTTCACTGCTCAATGAAGGTTTGTGCTATAAGCCTTATAACCAACTATGCCTGCGGTATATGCGATAAAACACTTTCGGGCGAAGAGGTTATTGCAATGGCTGACAGGGTTTCGGATGACTTTGAAAAACTGATTACGGAGATTGTTAAGGCAATATAATGGATAATATCAAATACGAAAACGGCACGCTCTATCTGCTTGACCAGACATTACTGCCGAATGAAGAAAAATACATAACGCCCAAGTCAAAGGAAGATTACTTCTTTGCAATTAAAACACTTCAGGTCAGAGGTGCTCCTGCAATCGGCATATTCGCCGCATATGCAATGGCACTGCTGGACGAGAACAAGGAAAGCCTTAAAAGCTATCTTGATTCCGCAAGACCTACTGCAGTTAATCTTTCGTGGGCAACGGCAAGAATGCTCAAAGCTTATAATGAAGGTAAAAACCTTATTGAAGAAGCTGTTGCAATTCACAATGAGGATAAGGAAATGTGCCGTAAAATCAGCGAATACGGCTTATCCCTTCTAAACGATGGCGACGGAATATTAACTCACTGCAACGCGGGAGCGCTTGCAACGTCAAACTACGGAACGGGGCTCGGTCCTTTGCTTCTCGGCAAGGAAAAAGGATATAACTTCAAGGTTTTCACCGATGAAACCCGTCCTTTGCTGCAAGGCGCACGCCTCACCTCTTACGAGCTTGAAAAAGCAGGCATTGATGTTACGCTTATATGCGACAATATGTCTTCCCTTGTTATGAAGCAGGGCAAAATTAACGCTGTTCTTGTAGGCGCGGACAGAATAGCCGCAAACGGAGACACTGCAAATAAAATAGGAACGAGCGGCGCGGCAATACTTGCAAAGCATTACGGAATTCCGTTTTATGTTTTAGCCCCCTACTCCACCATTGATTTCAGCTGTGAAACGGGAAAAGACATTGTTATTGAAGAACGTGACGGCGATGAAATTAAAACTATGTTTTTTGAAAAGCCAACCGCGCTTAAGGAAACAAAATGCTTTAACCCTGCGTTTGATGTTACAGACAGCGAGCTGATAAGCGCCATAATCACGGAAAAAGGAATTGTTAAACAACCGATAAAGGAAGGACTGAAAAAGCTTTATGATTAAGTTTACAAACGGTTATATACTGAATAAAGATTTTGAACTCGAAAAGAGCGATGTTTATGTTGACGGCAGTAAAATTGTTGCAATCGGAAGCTGTGAAAAAGAAACAGACGAGGTTTACGATTTAAACGGAAATCTTCTTATGCCGTCTTTCAAGAATGCACACACACATTCCGCAATGACCTTTGCGCGTTCATTTGCAGACGATTTACCGCTTGATTTATGGCTCAACACAAAAATCTTTCCGCTTGAGGCAAAGCTCACCGGTGAAGATGTTTACAATCTTTCAAGGCTTGCATTTCTTGAGTATTTAACCTCGGGTGTCAGCGCCTGCTTTGATATGTACTATTTCCCGGAGGATATGGCAAAAGCAAGTGTTGACGCAGGTTTCAGAACGGTTATGTGCTGTGCTATCAACAATTTCAAGGAAAGCGTGAGCGCTCTTGAAGAATACTACAATAAATTCAACAGCTACGACGAGCTTGTTTCATACAAGCTTGGTTTCCACGCCGAATACACAACCTCAAAAGAGATTATGTGCGACATTGCGCGTCTTGCTGAGAAATATCAGGCACCCGTATTCACACATATAAACGAAACAAAATCAGAGGTTGAGGGCTGTATTGAAAGATACGGTAAATCCCCCGTTAAGCTTTTGAATGATCTCGGCTTATGGAATTATGGCGGCGGCGCATATCACAGCGTATGGGTTGACGACGAGGATTTGGAAATATTCAAAGATAAGAACATCTGGGCAGTTATTAACGCAGGCTCAAACTGCAAGCTTGCAAGCGGAATTGCGCCCGTTTCAAAAATGCTTGATAAGGGAATTAATATTGCAGTTGGAACTGACGGACCGAGCTCAAACAACGCGCTCGATATGTTCAGAGAAATGTTCTTAATTGAAGCAACGCAGAAAATAAACGATATGAACGCCGCTTCAACAGACCCGATTGATATACTCAAAGCCGCAACAATCGGCTCGGCAAGATGCATGGGACTTGATGACTGCGATGTTATTGATATCGGAAAAACAGCAGATTTGATTGTTATTGATTTACACCGCCCGAATATGCAGCCGATTAACAATATTCTTAAAAACATTGTTTATTCAGGCTCAAAGGAAAATGTTAAAATGACGATGATAAACGGTAAAATCCTTTACGAAAACGGCGAGTTTAAGAATACCGATATTGAAAAGATTTATTATAACGCTCAGAAAGTTATCGACAGAATAAAATGAGTGGTCAGTGGTCAGTGATCAGTGGTCAGATATGAGTAAAATCACGGAGATGTAAAATATACACCTCCGTGATTTTGTTATTTCTTTTTCTTTTTAATTTTAAATGTACGCGTTTTGCTTCCTTTATAATTATTTTTGAATTTAATTTTTACCTTTGCTGTTCCAACCTTTTTGTTTGATGAATAAGAAACGGTGTAATTGCTCTTTGCAATGGTTTTGCCCTTTGTATCCTTAATTGTTACAGAGGGCTTTTTAGCTTTGCCGTCGTAGGTATATGAGGTTTTGGAAAGCTTAAAGGTTTTGGGTTTATATATCGTTGTGCTTAAAGTCATTTTGCAGACGGAGCATTTTTTAACGGTTTTTCCATTTGCCTTAAGAGTTGCGGGAGTCACGGTTGTTTTATAGGTATGGGTATGCTTTACTCCCATAATCGTAGAATTATCGTTCCCTGCCGCAACAAATGTCAAAACCTTTTTGCCCGACGCACTTCCGTCTTTCTGATAGGCAAAAACGCCGTTATAATTCACGCCGCCTATTGTGAAAGAAGCATTTATGCCCGATGAGGAAAGGCTCCATTTTCCGCTTACCGATTTGCTCGATAAATGCGAATTAGTAAGTGAGCACGAATAATCCTTAATGTTTGTAATCGTTCCGTCAGCTTTGAGAGTGATATATTGCTTCGGAAGAATAATATCACTCCAAGGCGAATCTTCTGTTTGCTTATGCTGAGTCATATTATTAAGGTCAATATACTCATACGTTCCCGGAATATTGCTCTTTGAAACTGCGCTTAGCTTTTCGCCCTGATATTCAAAGGGAAGCAGAACCGCCCAGCCGTCGGATGTTCGTGCCATCTGATGAATTCTCACCTGATGCCCAAAGCCGTTATCCGCAGTAAATCTTGTGTGGAAAGCCTGATACATTTTGCCGTCACTGTCAATCAAACACGAGGAATGACCCGGCGAAAGATAGGCGCTTTTCATACTGTCGAGCTGATAGTTTCCGCTAATTTTCAGACCTGTGTTAACAAAATCTGTTGCCAAATTCCCTGCGGCATCCTCATAAGGTCCGTCAGGTCTTTTGGAACGGTATTCACGGATATTATATCCGTCAGCAGCACCAAGTCCGCCATAGGTCAAAAAGAAATAATAATATCTGGACTGCTTATCATAAATGATGAACGGTCCCTCGCCAGTTACCTCGGTTTCATCATTCGTATTTGATATACGCTTTCCGAAATAAATATTATATGATGAATTCTTATTCATATAACTGTAATCGGGAAGCCCTGTTTCATTATCAAGCTTTAAAACAAAGCAGCCGCCGCTGAAAGAGCCGTAAACAAGCCACATTTCGCCCATTGCATCAGTGAATGCAGTTGGGTCTATTGCATTAGGATATCCGCCCGGACCGATATTGGTGTAGTATCCGTTCCAGTCAACAAACGAATAAGCAGGCTCGGAAGGATTGGTTAAAATCTTGCTTTCGCTCATATAACCGCTGTCAATAAGCTCCTGCATATTGGTGTTTGAATAATCCATTATGCGCGCATATTCCTTCTGCCCTTCATCAAGATAATCCTTATCCTGCGCTTTCTGATATGCCGTAATTCCGCTGTATACAAAGGAATCAACATATTCATAAGGTCCTTCAACACTATCGGAAACTGCAAGCCATATAACCGAAACCGTTGTTCCCCAAACCGAGCAGCAGCCGTATAGGCAGTATTTTTTCATTGTTTTATTATAAATAATGTTATTTGCCCAGTTGCTGTATGATATCTCATTTTCAGGTATTCCGACTGCAAGCTGATAGTTTGTTGTCCACGAAAGCGGCTCTGCAAGATTTTCCTTCCATGATTTATCGGAATTTGTTAGATAGTTAACTGAATCGATGGAGGAATCAAGCGAATTCCAGTTAATTAAATCGTTTGATTTAGCCATTGCAAGATGCGAGCCAACAGCATAATAGGACCCGTTTTCTGCTTTAAATACCGAGGGGTCGTGCAAACAAACTCTGCTAATTGAATTATCTGAATATGCATCCTTCGCATTGACATTAAAAGATAACGAAAGGGATGAAACAAGCAAAACGAATGATAAAAGAATTGATAATGTTTTTTTCATAATATCTCCAAAAATCATTTCAAATCAATTGACCGAACGAAGTGAGAAACCAGAATTCGTAATTCGTAACTCGTAATTCGTAATTATTTAGTGGTTGATCCGAATCCGCCGTCGCGTATTTCGGATACCTCATCATCTACAGTAATTCCGAAGGGCATAAATATTCCCTGGGCAAAGCCGCTGCCCTTAATGATTTCAACCATATGGCCTTCATCATATGCATCGCAGGAAATCTTTATCATAATATGGCCTTCATTTGATGAATAATAATAATCGCTGTCGATTATTCCGACTGTGTTATCAAGCTGAATTCTGTGTTTGAAGCCAAGACCCGAACGCGGAAAAATATCAAGCACCCAGCCTTCATCAATTTTTGCTCTTATTCCCGTAGGAACAAGGATTGTTTTATTTTTTTCAAGGCATATATCAATGGGGGAAAAGAAATCGTAGCCTGCCGAGCCCGTTGTTGCTCTTTTGGGGAGCTTTATTTCATCATATATAGATTTAACATCTGTTTCATTTCCGAAAAGCTTTGTGAAATCCTTTTCAAACTGATCAAAAGAAACCTTTTCAAATTTTGCAATTCTTTGCATAAAAGTAACTCCTTCACATTATTATACATAATTATAATAACATAAAGGAGTTTATTAGTAAACCTTATTAATTTTATTATTTATATTTTACAGTCCGAAGCTTACATTAAGCGCCTGATTAACCTTTGTCATATCGTTCGAATCAAGCGCGCCCATTTTATCGCGAAGGCGCTGCTTATCTATTGTTCTAACCTGTTCAAGAAGAACAACGCTGTCTTTTGAAAGTCCGCATTCACGGGCGTCTATTTCAATATGTGTCGGCAAATTGGTTTTATCCATTCTGCTTGTTATTGCAGCAGCTATTACTGTTGGAGAATACTTGTTTCCTACATCATTCTGAACAATCAAAACGGGACGGACTCCGCCCTGCTCGCTACCTACAACGGGACTTAAATCGGCATAGTATATATCGCCTCTTCTGACATACATTATATCACCTTTTTTATTATGTTTTCATTTATAGTTTTATCAATTAATAAAGAATTTAAACATCTAAATCATTATATTCAAAGAATAATTCAAATGTGTTTAATGTCAAAACAGTAAATAAAACATAGAATAATGCAGAAAGGAGAAAAAGTATGGAAAATTTTGAAGAATTGTTTATGCCGACTTTTTTGGATAAAGATAAGAAAAAACGCCCTGCACTTCCCAAGGACGCAAGCGTTACAATGGCATATATTCCGCTTCAGGAAACACTTGAAAGCTACTCGGCAGATAAGGCGCTTGAAGAAGGAACGCTGTTTCCCGAGCTTAATAAACCGTTTAAAGGAAGGATGGTTAAGAAATGAAAGAAAAACTTTTGAAACGCCTTTCCTCGGCTCAGTTTGCAATGTATGAATTAAGACTCTTCCTCGACACGCATAAGGACGACAGTGAAGCGCTTGCAATGTATGAAAAGTATCAGTCTAAATACGACACGTTGAAAAAGGAATACGAAGAGCAATTCGGCGCATTAACGCTTAACGGAAAAAACAGCGACGAATGGCTTAAAGACCCGTGGCCATGGGATTTGGCTTAGCCGCATATCATAAAAAAGAACATAGGGAAACCCCCTATGTTCTTTTAATTTTTTATTACTCAACCTTGGGAAGCTTTTCAGCATATTTTGCAAGCTCTTCATCAGTCGGGATGTAGTCGCTCATCTCACCGTTATGGAACTTCTCGTATGCAACCATATCGAAGTAGCCTGTTCCTGTAAGACCGAATACGATTGTTTTCTCTTCGCCTGTTTCCTTGCACTTAAGAGCTTCATCAATAGCAACCTTGATTGCGTGTGAGCTTTCAGGTGCAGGAAGAATGCCTTCAACTCTTGCAAAGGTTTCAGCAGCCTCGAAAACATCAGTCTGAACAGCTGTTACAGCTTCCATAAGTCCGTCATCGTAAAGCTGTGAAAGAACGGGGCTCATGCCGTGATAACGAAGTCCGCCTGCGTGGTTTGCAGAAGGAATAAAGTCAGCGCCGAGAGTATACATCTTAGCAAGGGGACAAACCATTCCTGTGTCGCAGAAATCGTATGCAAACTTACCTCTTGTGAAGCTCGGGCATGATGCAGGCTCAACAGCGATAATTCTGTAGTCAGCCTCACCTCTGAGCTTTTCGCCCATGAACGGGGAAATAAGACCGCCGAGGTTTGAACCGCCGCCTGCACATCCGATAATGATGTCGGGCTTGATGTTGTATTTATCAAGAGCAGCCTTTGTTTCAAGACCGATAACGCTCTGATGAAGAAGAACCTGATTAAGAACTGAGCCTAAAACATAGCGATAGCCGGGATTCTTAACTGCAACCTCAACTGCCTCTGAAATAGCGCAGCCGAGAGAGCCTGTTGTTCCGGGATGCTCTGCATTGATTTTCTTACCTATTTCGGTTTCCATTGAAGGTGAAGGAGTTACGCTTGCGCCGTAAACTCTCATAACCCCGCGTCTGAAAGGCTTCTGTTTATATGAAACCTTAACCATATAAACCTTGCAGTCGAGGTCGAGATATGAACAAGCCATTGATAAAGCTGTTCCCCACTGACCTGCGCCTGTTTCGGTTGTTACGCCCTTTAAGCCCTGCTTCTTAGCATAATAAGCCTGAGCGATTGCTGAATTAAGTTTGTGTGAACCGCTGGTGTTGTTACCCTCAAATTTATAATAAATCTTTGCAGGGGTCTGGAGCTTTTCTTCAAGACAATAAGCTCTTACAAGCGGTGACGGACGGTACATCTTATAGAAATCTCTGATTTCCTGAGGAATATCGATATACGGGGTATCGTTATCGAGTTCCTGAGCTACAAGCTCATCACAGAATACTCCGCCGAGTTCTTCTGCTGTCATTGGTTCAAGGGTGCCGGGGTTGAGAAGCGGTGCAGGCTTGTTCTTCATATCCGCACGAACATTATACCACTGCTTTGGCATCTCATTTTCTTCAAGATAGATTTTGTAGGGAATTTTGTTTTCTGCCATGATTGTTTCCTCCTTAAATTTATTTCTGGCAATTTTCTCAGGGACAAAAAAATCCTGTCCCCGCTAATGCTGGGACAGGATGTTAATTCCTGTGGTGCCACCCGGCTTGACGCTTTCGCGCCCACTCTGTGCATACTATCATATGCCGGTTTTTGTTAACGAAGCGCCAGCTCCGGCTTGCATACTCGTTTCCTTTCCGCTCGCCCTCAAAAGTCCATTCATCAATCCGTTTATCATCGCGTTTCCACCGTCAGCGACTCTCTTTGGATAACCAAAACTGATTACTTCTCTTTCTCATCGGTTTAACATATCATAGCACTAAAGTATTTTCTTGTCAACAACAAATTTCAAAAAAATGTGCTATTCCTTGTTTATTATACTGTTTGCAAGGAAATATGTTAATATCGCTAAAACCGTGCAAATAAAATATTTTAACAGAGTTAAAGGAATGTTATAAACTATAACGCCCGTCTTTAAGCTATCCATAATCGGAAAAATTGATTTGATGAACGAAGCTGCCTTTGGGAGCCCCTCATACGCAATCTGATAGCTTTTAAATATATTCTCGGGTGTGAAGCCTTTATCCGAGAAATAACGATATAAAACGGGAAGAAGAACATATTTAAGTGTGAACACCGATGCAACTGTAGTAATGCCGGTTGAAATAACGCCCGATGCAAAAACAGAAACAAAGCTGTATTCCCTGTAAGGAAATTTATTGTCTTCCCTGTTTTTGAGCCATCTTTTGTTTCCTTTTGTTTTCATTAAAAGCTTTGAGCCGTAGCCTGCAATCAAAACGAATAAAATATCAAGAATTATTTTATTCAGTATGCTTGCCACTGCATTGGGGCTTACAAAATAATACAGAAGATTTTTAATCAGAACAACCAAACATCCTGCAAGAGGATTTACAACTAATGTTGCTGCAAGCTCGGGAAATGCCGAAAATTCCATCTGAACAAGAGCAGGAGTATTGGGAATGGTAAATTTTCCGATATTGAGCAAAAGGGAAATAATTATGCAGATAACAGAAAAAACAATCTTTTTTCTAAGACCTGAAGTGTTTTTATCAGCCTTTGCATCCTCATCCCCTAAAATAATGAAGGCGTTTTCTTCGTCGCTGAGTTCGCCGTTAAAAGAAAGTGAGTTTAAGCTTCCCTTCCTCTGCAGCTTTTCAACCTCATCATCGTATACTATATTCTCATTATTCTCTTTTGAAAGATATTGATAATACCGCATTTCCGCGCTTTGAGCATGCTTATGCTGATTTTGCGATGGATACCTTCTTGGCGGCTGTGGTTGTCTTGCCATAATAATCCTCTCTTTTATCCTTAATATGATAAATACTATTTAAAAACAGGGCGACATTGTCGCCCTTGTTTTTACAATTCAATACCTGTTGAGGAAGTTCCTCCGAATCCGGTTGAAGAAGATGCGCTGTAGCTTTCTTCGCCCGTTGTGAAACCGTTTGCCTGCGAGAAAACAGTTTCATTGAAAGATGTTGTTATAACATCTTCGCTGCTTGCGTTAATAACCTTAAAGAAAGGCTTGTTATAAATCATTTTATTCATTTTTAAGTCCTCCTTTAAGATTAATTGTACTGCACGAAATACGGTGCATAGCGATTAGCAATTTCAACTATTCTGTCCCAGGTGATTAATCCCTTGCCGACAGCAATTTTGAGATATGCTCCGCCGCACATTTCGAATACTTCTTCGGGGATTATATCCTCGAAATCCTCGTAGGTATATAAGCCGTAGGTTTCAATATCACTTTGAAGTGCTTCAAAATCATATGTCATAGCCTCGGTGTTAACATCAAAGATGTTGAACATTCCTTCAACGCCGCCGGGCATTGAAAGCAAGCCGTCAACATAGAAGCAAAAGCCTCCCTGTGTTGTTGGACCGAACGGAGTAGTTACCTCTTCGGTGATTTCAGAGTCAATCAGTTCAACCGTAGTCCAGGTATTATCCTCGATGCTTTCAAGCTTAACAAAATGGTCGCCGATATAATCGCGGTAGTTATCCTCGGTTATATAAACATATTTGCCAAGCTCAACATCAAAGTAGCCGTGCTCTGAAATAAGCTTTGTTTCGGTGCCATCCGAGAAATAGAGATGAACAACATTATATGTGCTTTCGGGGTCGGTGTCTATGAAGATAAACTTCGCAGAGTCATATTCACCCGTTTCAAAGTTCCAAACAAGGATGTCATCGTCCATTGTAAGCTCGTCTGCACGCTTCTGTGATCCGTCTGCAAGAGTTACAAGCGTATCGGGAGTAACACAGCTTCCGCTGCTGTATGTCATTGCGCTAAAACTATACTGGATATAGTAATAATATGTTGTTCCGTCATTTGAAACATAGTGATACTGAACGAGGTGAGTTGACGCGGTATTGTCTTTCTCTATTTCATTGCTGGTGTAGCACAATCCGTTATTATTGCTGCCAAATCCATAGTATTTGGTATCCATACTTCTTCCGTACGGCTGATTTGCATATGCAGCGCCCGAGGCATATCCGAATACAGCAGAATCGGGACCTGCACTACTGCTCTTTCCGTGCGGCCAGGTTGTTGTAGACGAATTGTATGTATACTGAACACTACCCGTGCTTTGGTTATAATCTTTAATATTGATTGCATTGAAAGCAGGTGCAAAATAATAGCCTTTGCCGTTAGAATATGCAGTATTTCCGTTTGAGCTGGTTGCAGAAACGGAAACTATCGGATAATAAACTGTTTTGCCGCCTACGGTTGTTGAGCCAATTTTTGTTGAGGTACCCGAAACATCGGGCATAACATAGGTTTTATTATCGCTTCCGATAACCTGCTTAGCACTGTTTGCCCAATCGCCGACATATGAGAATTCAGCGTTATATATCACTGTTTCGGGTGTAATAACGCTTACACTGATATGAACGGTTTTTGTGTAGGTTACGTTGTATGCCGAGCCGTCAGCATTGTAGTTATAGGGGTCGGTATATGTGTAAACCACATCATAATCGCCCTCATCAGTGAAGGTTATGCTCTTATTAGTGTAATCCGTTGAACCCATTGCAACAGTCGGTGAAATTGAATTTGAATTTTTGCTTACCGTCAGTATTGAAGTATCCCAGACTTTGTTTGAACCCGTTTCAAACGAAATCAAAACCTTATCCGTTGCAGTATCGTAATAGCAATATGTGTTGTCGCCTGCGGTCTTTGCCTTATAGTTCTTGTTTGCAAAGTCAAACGAAGCGCTCGGAAGTATGGGATGCTGTCCGTTTACAGTCGGGCTGTATTTGGAAGTGTTAAATGTTGAAGTTCCCATTGTTGCTTTTGCCGTATAAACTGTTCCTGTGTGTCCGAAAGCAGATTTTTCAACAAATCCGTAATCAATATTCGTTGAATCATTAATTATATTTTGAGCATCAGAGAGCGAAATATCACCGGTTTCATTCATACACAGAATTCCCATATTAACATATTTTGTTCCGTCGACCGTGTATGCATAGTTGCTGTCGTTGTAGAACGAAGATAAAACGCTGCTGTAATTTGATGGAACATCAGAGGATTTCAACCAGTTGTGCTGTTTTAATGAGCCTTCAATATTGAGCTTGCAGGTATTGCTTGAAATGTATATGCCTAAGCCCTTTATACCGCTGACTGATGATTCGGTTTCACAGTTTTTGAGAGTTACTTTGGCGTTACCAATTTGAATATTTGAAAATGCACCGCCCGAAACAGTAGTGTTTTCAATAACAACTGTTCCCTCTTTAATCTCTATTGCGTTCTTCGCTTCGGATACATAGGAGTTATAAATATTCGCGTTGCCGTTTATCCAGACACCGGGAGAATAATACTCATTTGTTATACCCGTTGTTACCAATTCAGCATAGGTCTGACCGACAAGAACAGCATTGTCAATTGTTCCGTTGCCGTTCATATTGATATAACCGCTGGTTCCCGCTGTACTGCTTCTTGTATCTGTTACAGTGAATCCGTTACCGTACAGTGTTTTTGAATTGTTAATTGTTACTGTTGAGGGAACACTAACATTGCCGAAAAGCACGGTATTGCTTGATGTAACATTGGAAAGATTTCCGCCTGTTACATTGGTTCCTGCAACAACCTCAAGCTTAAACGACTTAACGGTTGCGTTTCCGTGTTTAAGCGTTACAGTCATAACACCTGTATTGTTAAACTTAAGCGTTCCGCTCCTCCAATCAGTTGAATTAGCGTTATATGTGCAGGTTGCAGTTCCGGAATCCTTTGTTGTTGTAACTGAAATGCCTGTTATATTGGCACCGCTTTCATTACCGAAGAAGGTTCCGAGAGTAACGGTGTTTGCATTACCTACACGATAGAGATAAGAATCCGTGTTAGGAAGCTTGAATGTGAAGCTCTTAACAGTTCTTGATTCAGTGTGAGCGCTGTTATTTGCACAAGTTTTTGTTTCTGTTCCTGTAGTGGTGAGAGTTGCGCCGGTAGTAACAGACCATGCACCGTAATTATGGCCCGTAGCATCAGTATATTCGCCTGTGTAAGAATCTCCGCAGGCAGAGCAAGTGTAGGTTGTGTAGCCCTGAGCTGTGCAGGTTGGTGCTGTTACAGCAGCTGTGTAGCTATGTTCAATAACATCAATATCTCTGAAATCCTCTGCGCCGCAAACCTGGCAGGTTCTTTTTTCAGAGCCTTTATTTGTGCATGTTGGTGCAGAAACCTGAACATATTCGCCGTATGAATGTGCAAGAAGCTGAAGAGAAGCATCTATTTCATTTTCTGCATTTGCGTCGGAATATGATTTTCCGCCGAGTTCATAGTGAGCAATGCAGCCGTTTTCCGTGCAGGTTGAAGCCTTTGCAGGAACAAAAACAGTTGCAGGTGCCGAGAAGAATTCATCGGCAGTTTCGTTATATCTGATAAGTGATTTTGCAAGAGTTTTAAGTTCGGCTGTTGTTGCGCCGCTATCTATAATCTTTCCTGCATAATCAAGAACACTCATTCTTATTGTTGCGCCTGCATATTCAATAACGATAGGTTCATCGAAAAGCGCAGGGGCAATGTTATTAATCTGAATATATAAATTGTATGCACCATCGGGGTCAACACCCTTAGACCATGAAGCTTCAAAGGGTGCGGATACAGCAGGATTGCCGTAATCAGTTGAATCGTTTTGATTTAGAGGTGTGAAATAAAAACGCATTTTTGCCGTTGATTCACACATAAAGGAAACCGAGCGGAATCTTATATTGCCGTCCGTTTTAGTATATGCGGATGAATCATATACAGCAGAATCAAGATTGAGGTCTGAAGCATAATTATCGTTAATAGCAACCGAGCCTTCTTTTGCCATATAGGTTTCAAAAATGCCCTGCGCGGACTTACCGTATGTAACAATGGCTTTGCAAAGCTTTTTCAAATCATCGGGGTGCGAGGTTACGCCGAGCAAATCTTCATCGGACATTGTTATAACAGAATCGCAATAGCTCTTTGCAGTATACTCAATTTCGTCAATCTTCTTTTCATCTTCATCGAGAATTTCAACTGTTATTGGTTCTGCAATCTGAGCAGCTGCCTGCGCAACATCTATCTGAACAATACCCTGAGCGTTTTTATTTTCATCAAAGCTTTCAACATCGGACACAATTTCGGTTTTTTCCTGGGTGTTGCCGTTATTATATGAATAACGGTACTTTGATGCGCCGCGGCTTTCATATGCCTGTGCATCAAGATAGAAATGCGAAACAATGTTTTCACCAACGGTTAAATTAACGCTGTTATTTGGCTCTTCCTGTGCATTTGAAAAAATGCCGGCACCGCAAATAACGCCGATAGCAAGTATCAGCGAAAGAAATATTGAGGATTTTTTGGAAAGGTGCATTGCTGTTCCCCCGAATATAATATTTGTTGCGCGTTAAAAAACGCGCAACAGAGAAATTATTTAGTCTTTACGGTTTTTGCCTTACTCCATGAAGAATAATACTTTTTGCCGTCAACTGTTTTATATGTTCTGACACGAACATAGTATTTTTTATTCTTTTTAAGTGATTTAACTGTTTTAACAGTGGATGTATTCTTTGAAACGGTTATCAGCTTTTTATTGTTTGTAAAGCTGCTGTTTGTTGCAAGCTGAATCTGATAGCCGGTTGTTTGCGTTTTTTGTTTTTTCCAGGTTACCTTAATCTGCTTTGTTTTAGGTGAAGTAACCTTGGAAACGGTTGTTCCCTTAGGATTGATTTTAAAGGTTTTAGTAAGAGAGCCCTTAAAGTTCCCCTTGCCTTTAATAATCATTGTTGCGGTTCCGACTTTGATGTTTTTCTTATACGAAAGAGTGTAATCGCATCCTTTTTTCAGAGTTGTTTTGCCGTATTTAACAACGGGGCTCTGATGAATAACTTCGCCCGTATATGTTTTGGATTTAATATTTGAAACGCTGCATTTCGAAATTGAAACGGTTTCGGTTGTTGGAAAATCGCCGGAAATATCTATAGGCTCTGTTTCCCATGAATCTGCTGCAAAAGCAGGTGTTGCAGAGAAAAGAGTTAAAACAAGAATAATTGATATAATACTTATAATTTTTTTCATTATAATCATCTCTTCTTAAATAATGCGGACCAATGTCCAAGTGTTTACAACCGATACCTTAGAATGAACGCTCATTCTTAAGGTATCGGAATAATCGGAAGCTCATAGCTTTCCACTGAAGTTGATTCTTTTTCAGAACCTTTTTTTGTAGTTGTTTCTTTACCTGAATTTTTTGTTGTTTCGCTTTCAACATCGTCAAACGGAATTATTATTTCCTCATCGCCGCCTTCAATGGTTTCGAGTGTTGAGGATTCTTTTCCGTCTTTATTAGTTGTTTTTTCTTTATCATCATTGCCAGTTTTCTCAGAGTCTTCCGCAGATGAGGATACCTCCGCCTGAGCGGAAGTACCCTCATTGTTTTGGTTTTTCTGAGAACTGCAAGCACAAAAAGCTATAGATAAACTAACAACTAATATAAGTGCGATTGCAATTTTTCTCATAATCTTAGCCCTTACATGCTGAATAAATTACCAGCGTCGATTGTATCGCCCTTATTAATTGTATCCCAGTCGTCAGTAACGCTTTCAAATGAAGCAGTTAAAACATCCTGAGACGCCATAGCAACAACCTTAAATTCAGGCTCGTTATAATTAAATTTTGTCATTATTCAAGCCCTCCTTTATGCATTAACGCCGAAATATCCAACGGCTTTAAGATAGTAGTTACCGATTCCTTTAGCGAGCTCACTGAGGTTCTGATTTGCCATAGCAAGTTTAACCCATGTAAGCGGTGTGAACTCAAGAAGGTTCTCATCAACAAGGTAACCCTTAACTTCAATCTTCTTACCGAAGTCAGCGATATCGATATTCTTAATCTGAAGTAAATATTCGCCTGAATTTTCAAGCTGAACAAATCTTGCTGTGCCGATGTTGCATTCAATTGCATCATTTATGCTTGCAAGTTTAGCTTCAAATGCATCAATATCCACACCTTCAGAGTTGAGATAGAAACGAAGCTCGGGCTTTGACTTAGCAACGTAAGAAACGCCTGTGAAGGTTAAGCCATAAATGCTGTTAATATAGTTGCCGCCATTAGCATTAAGTGCATTAGTAACTGCTTCGTTAATAGCATCTTCGGGATCTTCTAACTTATATTCATATCCGCTGAAGCCAGACTTATTATAATCGAAGTAGTTAGAAGCAGCAAAGCCGTAGTCAAGAGTAGCTTTTGCAAGGTCTCTGAGCTCTTCAGCCTTAGCGCCTAACTGAGCGTCGCTCATATTGATAATTGTGTTGCAGTAATCAGCAACAGAAGTTGTTACATCTCTGATAAAGTAGCCATTCTCATCACATACAGTTGCAGTAATGTCATCATTGATCTGAGCAGGTGCAAGCGGAACTGTGAAAGATGTTAAGTCGCCGTTTGCAGGAACTGTAACTTCCTCAGTCCTTGTTGCATCCTCAGTATCGGGATTTGTGAAGCTGTAAACGATGTGATGAGCGTCGGGATCTTCAGTTACAACATTGATGTTGAGGTTGATATCATCAGCAACAGTAATGCTCATTGTATCCTCTAATGCCTTTTCAGCAATGTTGTGAGTGAAGCTGCTGATAACGATGGGTTCAACGCCCTCTTTGTAGATAACAAGCTTAACTGTGAGTGTTGTAGCTTCATCAGCTGCACCAAGAACTGCACAAGAGAATGTTCCTACATCGTTGCAGATTTCTTCATAAGTGGGTTGCCAATTATATGCGTCTCTTGCAAGATAATATTCTGTGCCAGCCTCTGCAGTCATCTCGGGGAACATAGTCCAATCATATGAACCGAATTTACCGAAAAGCTTAACATCAGCTGTGTTAACAGTCTTGTCAACTGAAACAACGAAATCAGCTTTGTAATCGTTGAAAGCTGTACCGTCGTTGTTTGCTGCAAACTGATAAGCAACGTCATACTCAGTATAATCAGTGATATCTGTTACTGTAGCAGTCGGAAGAGCTGCAACAGTACCGTCATCAGCCTGAGCTAAATTGCCAACGATAAAATCAGAAACATCAGAGCTGAATGTACCGCCTGTAACGAAATCGTCAACAGGTGTCAATTCTGAAGAAGCATAAGATGTAACTGCATCACCGTTTGTTGATGTGAATGTACCGCCTTGAACATTAGCAGAAAGTGTTCCTGCATAACCGCTCATATTGTCAAGAACAAGAGCGTCACCGGTTGCATTTGCACCGCTGCCGGTAGGAGCATAAGCTGAAGCTGCGCCTGTACCGATTACAGTACCGCCGCTGATATTGATAGTACCACGCTTAGCATAGATACCTGTTTGACCTGAAACAGTACCGCCTGACATATTGAATGTACCATCTTCAGGATGGAAAATAGCAATACCGTTAGGAGCGCTTACAACAGCACCATCATAAATGTTGAGTGTTGTTCCGCTAGCCTGAGCATTGTTTGAGCTGATAGCATAATCGCCAGCCTTATTAGTTGTAACAGAACCGCGTACGTTAACAGTAGAATTTCCTGAATAGAATACAGAACCGGTAATATTTACCTTTGGACCGATTGTGAGGGTTCCGTTTTTAAAGTTAATATTGCCATAACCATCTGGTGCTTCTGAGCAAATGATATTTGCAACATTATCAGCTGAGTTAATAATGCTAAGAGAAGATTTGCTTGAACCGTTGTAAAGTGAACCGAAACCATCACGGAAACCAAGAGTCAAATCGTGACCGTTAAGGTCAAGAACAACGTCCTGATTCTTAATCATTGAAGAACCAAGATTAGCCGAGCCTAATGTTACATCGTCAAGAAGTCTATATGTTCCCGTCTTCATTGTACCAAGAGTAGTAGGATAAGTAACATTTATGTTAGCATCTGTGTACTCAATAACATTTCCGTCAGCAAGTGCAACAATGGGCATCATTGAGATAGCCATTAAAGCAGCGAGAACACAAGCCAAAATTTTCTTTGAAATTCTCATTGGAATCATTCCTTTCATTTCATTAATCTGGGTTTTGAAATTAAAAGATATTCTAATAAGGGTAAATCGGGAGTTTTCCAGCTGACCACGCCCTTGCGTTGTACACCACAAAAGCCTGTTCCGCTTCCGTCCCATATTAAAATTCACTTTATTATATAAATTTATAATACTTAAGTCAATAGTTTTTTAGAAATAATTAATAAATTGTAAATTTGTAAACATTTTGTTAATAATGAAAAACCGATCTTTTAATAGACAAAGGTCGGTTTTTTAGTTTCGCGTTGCGCGTTCTCGTTTTCTCGCTGCGCTCGGACAATTTATTCTGAGTTTCGAGCCCCGAGTTCCGAGTTCTCGGTTTCTCGCTGCGCTCGGACAATAAGTCTTTTATTTTGTTTTCTAAAGATGGTGCGTCTATTCGTAGCCTCGTCTATCCTCAACTGAAGTAAAGAGGGAAAGTCTATTCGTACGCCATGGGGACACACCTCTACGCGCAACTAATAATAACGGTTCGGTTAGAGCGAGGAATGTCCCCGTGTGCTGAAGAGGTAACGACCATCATTCGTCCGCCGATAATACAATCGGAGCGAAGCGACCCTCAAACTCGGAACTCGGGGCTCACAACTCGGAACTATTTTTTCAACCGTATAACATTCCACGAAAACGGTTTGATTTGGGCGGTCATTCTGCCGCAGTCAAACTCAGGAAGAGCATTATTATGGGGCTGAACGGGGCTTGATTCAAATGAGTTTTCAGCATTCTTATCAAATCCGTCCATTGATATAAATTCAAAGGGCTTAAATCCTTCAAAATCCATAAAGTTGATATCAAGCACTGCGCCGTCGTCCTGTGATTTATTAACGGCAAAAACCGTTACCTCTTCTTTTTCTTCATCGTAGGTAGCAATACAATCGATATACGGAACATCGGTAAATTCCTTGCAGTCATATTTCTGGCATTCAACAATCGGATTAAGTGCAACTCCCCTGCCGAAGTTTGAAACATGCTCAAAGGGATAGAAAATTGTTTGCTTGAAGATTCCGCCGCCCGTTTTTGTGAATATGGGAGCTATAACATTAACAAGCTGTGCAAGGCAGCCAATCTTAATTCTGTCTGCATGCTTGAGGAAGGTTATAAGCATTGAGCCGATAAGCAGCGCATCCTCAAAATTATAAATATCCTCAAGCAGATTCGGCGCCATACTCCATTTATCATACGGTGCATTATTACTGTGATACCATACATTCCATTCATCAAACGAAAGATTGATGGTTTTCTTTGAGCGCTTCTTAGCCTTAACATAATCGCAAACGCAGATAACGGAATAGATAAACTCCTCAAGCTCAAGCGTTTTTGCAAGAAAAGATGCTGTGTCGCCGCTTCTGTTATCATAATACTGATGAAGTGAAACATAATCAATGCTGTCGTAAGCAATCTCAAGCGACTGCGCTTCCCACTCACCGAAGGTCGGCGAATTGCGGCTTGATGAACCGCAGAGAACGGTTTCAATGGAAGGGTCGGTCCACTTCATCATTTTTGACGCTTCATTGGCAAGCTTACCGTAGTCAACAGCAGTTTTCGCGCCCATCTGCCATCTGCCGTCCATCTCGTTTCCGAGGCACCAGAGCTTAACATTCCACGGCTCATTATATCCGTGTGATTTTCTTAAATCAGCCCAGGCAGAATCGCCCTTATGGTTCATATATTCAACAAGGTTCCTTGCTTCATCAGCACCCCTTGTGCCGAGGTTTACCGCCATCATGCATTCGGTATTAGCCTTTTTGCACCAGTTCATAAACTCGTTTGTTCCGAAGGTGTTGGGCTCTGTTGTTCCCCAAGCTAAATCAAGGCGCTTAGGTCTTAGAGCAACATCCCCTACTCCGTCCTCCCAGTTATAGCCCGAAACAAAGTTTCCGCCGGGATAGCGAACAATGGGCACATTAAGCTCTTTAACAAGCTCTATTACATCGGTTCTGAAGCCGTTTTCATCCGCAGCAGGATGACCCGGCTCGTAAATGCCGCCGTAAACGGCTCTTCCAAGATGCTCAATAAAAGAACCGTAAAGTCTTTTATCTATTTCACCTGTTTTGAATTCTTTTGCGAGAGTTATTTTTGCGTTCATAGTTTTTCCTTTTCTTTAGTTTCAAGTTGCGCGTGCCGAGCTCCGAGTTTTCGGTTACTCGCTGCGCTCGAACATTAAATTATGCTTCAAGCGA
>SVQE01000003.1:0-32726 GCA_015065505.1 Oscillospiraceae bacterium | reverse complement strand
AGTTTCAAGTTGCGCGTGCCGAGCTCCGAGTTTTCGGTTACTCGCTGCGCTCGAACATTAAATTATGCTTCAAGCGACTTCATTAATGATATCAGCATTAACCCGATTTCATGACATAATGCTATAACACTTTCGGATTGTTCGTTTTTAAAATATTCTAATCTAAGACATATTAATAGTTGAGTTTCAAGTTGCGCGTGCCGAGCTCCGAGTTTTCGGTTACTCGCTGCGCTCGAACATTAAATTATGCTTCAAGCGACTTCATTAATGATATCAGCATTAACCCGATTTCATGACATAATGCTATAACGCTTTCGGATTGTTCGTTTTTAAAATATTCTAATCTAAGACATATTAATAGTTGAGTTTCAAGTTCCGCAAGAGAACCTCTTGCAACAGACAAAAAGTTTAAAAATTCCTTAGGTGATCTTCTTTGCTGTCCTTCTGCTATATTTGACGGAACTGAAACCGCTGCTCGTCTCATTTGGTCAGACAAAGCATAAGTTTCTGAATTTGGAAGTTGTTCCGTTAGCTTATAAACAACTATTACCATATCCATAGATTTCTGCCAAACAACTAATTCTTTATATCCTACAGACATTTTCTCACCTCTAAATAAACTAATAAACATATTGTCCGAGCGCAGCGAGTAACCGAAAACTCGGAACTCGGGGCTTGCGACTCGGAGCTTGCAACTCGGGGCTTTATTCTACCGTTACAACCTTAGCGAGGTTTCTCGGTTTATCAACATCAAGTCCTTTATCCGATGAAACATAGTATGCAAGAAGCTGCATTGCGATGATTGCAGGCACAGCCATAAAGTCGTCGTCGAGGTCGGGAAGGTCGAACGAGCAGTCAACATCCTTTGTAATAAGCGATTTCTTAACAAATGTTAAAACCTCTGCGCCCCTTGATTGAACCTCGCGGATATTTGAAACCTGCTTACTCATAAGATTGCTTTGAGTCATCAGGGCGATAACCGGAGTTTTATCGGTTATCAACGCGATTGTTCCGTGTTTCAGTTCGCCCGATGCGAAGGCTTCGGAATGGATATACGAAATTTCTTTAAGCTTTAATGACGCTTCAAGGAGCGTTGGATAATCAAGCCCCCTGCCAATCATAAAGGTATGCTCTGCAGTTAGCATTCCGTTTGAAAGATGGTGGATTTCATCCCTTCTGTTAAGCACGGAAGAAACTGCCTCTGGAATCTTTTTAAGATTGCCGATAAATTCCTTAACGCCGTATTCATTGAGGTTGCCTCTGAGAAGTGCCATTTTAGCAGTTATAAGATAGAAAACTGCAACCTGGGTTGTGTATGCCTTTGTTGAGGCAACTGCGATTTCGGGACCTGCGTTTGTATAGATAACATTTTCGCTTTCTCTTGCAATAGTTGAGCCCTTGACATTAACTATTGAAAGCGAGCGCGCTCCCCTCTTTCTTGCATATTTAAGCGCTTCGAGAGTGTCGATAGTTTCACCGCTCTGAGATACGCAGATAACAAGCGTTTTTTCATTTATAATCGGCTGATTATACATATATTCGCTCGCCATATTAACTGTTACGGGAACACCGCAGGTTTTTTCGATTATATGCTTTCCGATAAGACCTGCGTGCATTGCTGTTCCGCAGGCAATAACGGTTATATTATCGCATTCGGTAAAAATGCTGTCGTCCACTTTTTCAGCGCTGAAATCGGGCAAATCATCGGTAATTCTTGATGAAATAGTCTTTTCGATTACATCGGGCTGTTCCATAATTTCTTTTTCCATATAGAAGGGATAGCCCATCTTACCGCTGTTTTTGATATCCCAGTCAAGAGTTAAAATTTTCGGCTCAACCTCGTTGCCGTTGAAATCCTGAATCTTAAAGCCCTCTTCGCTGATTTCTGCTATTGAAAATTCGGGAAGAACAAAATAATTCTCGCTGTATTCGCCGATTGCCATAATATCCGAAGCGATATATGCTCCGTTTTCATTCTGACAGCAAACTATCGGGCTTACATTTCTGACAGCAAAAAGCTTGTTGGGAATATCATCAAACATAATTGCAAGAGCAAATGTTCCGCTGATTTCCTTTACTGCGCTGATAATTGCTTCATTCGGATTTCCCTCATAGTAGTTATCAATAAGCGCGGCAACAACTTCCGAGTCGGTTTGGCTTCTCAGCTTATTTGCTACGCCAAGCTGATTTTTTATTGCGGCATAGTTTTCAATAATTCCGTTATGAACAAGAGTTACGCTGCCGAACTTATGGGGATGCGAGTTTTCATCACTGACTCCGCCGTGAGTTGCCCAGCGGGTATGACCTATGCCGGCAATTCCCTTAACATCCTTTGACCTTTCATCAAGCTTTTCAACTCTTCCTTCACATTTTGAAACAAGAACTTCCTTGAATTCGGGATGGTAAACTGCAATGCCTGCGCTATCGTATCCCCTGTATTCAAGAGTTTTAAGTCCTTTAAGCAGGATTCCCCTTGCTTCACTATATCCTGTGTAGCCAATTATTCCACACATAAAAAATCTCCTTAATAAAAAATATTAAAGATATTATCACACCTTTGCTGAAAAGAATTTGTCGAAACCGTTTCCGATTAGTTTTGCCTTTTCATAACGCATCAAAGGTAATACGAAAGAGCATCCGCCGAAATCTTCGATAACTCTTTGCCTCGTCAGCCCAAGCCAAAGACACGAACGCTAAAAAGCATATTCGCCGTCTCTGAGCAGGCTCCGGCGCTTGAATATTATACTCCTTTCCGAAAATCTGATTGATAATATCTCTTTTAAAATTAAAGCATATATTGTGCTTAAAGTCAATAATTAATTAATTTTGTTATATATATTGAAATCATTACTGATATTTGATAATATATTACCATTATAATAAAGAGGATAAAAAAACTATGGATATTTCAAAACAGCTTGAAATCGAATTTTCACTTAAACCATGGCAGGTTGAAAACACTGTTTCACTCATTGACGACGGCAACACAATACCGTTTATTGCAAGATACAGAAAGGAAGCAACAGGCTCGCTTGACGACCAGCTTTTAAGAGAGCTTTCGGACAGACTTACCTATCTTCGCAATTTTGAAGAACAAAAAGAAAAAATTATTGCTGCTATCACAGAGCAGGAACAAATGACCGATGAAATTCAGCTTGCAATCGAAAACGCAAAAACAATGACCGAGCTTGAAGATATTTACCGTCCGTTCAGACCTAAGAGAAAAACAAGAGCTTCCGTTGCTAAGGAAAAGGGTCTTGAAGGACTTGCAAACGCTCTTCTTGAACAGAATCCTTCAGCAATTCCTGAGGAGCTTGCAAAGGAATACCTTAACGATGAGGTTGAAAATGTTGAAGACGCTTTGCAGGGTGCAAGGGATATTATCGCAGAAAGTGTTTCTGACGACCCGAAGGGCAGAAAACTTCTGAGATTTGCAATTAAGAGAAACGGAATTGTCAGCGTTAAAGGTGCAGAGGAGGACCTCGGCGTTTATGAGATGTATAAGGAATACAGCGAACCCGTTTCAAAAATTGCGCGTCACAGAGTTCTTGCAATAAACCGCGGCGAAAAGGAAGGCATTCTTAAAGTTAATATTGATTACGATAAAGATGTTGCCTGCGAAATGCTCTATAACCTTCACACAAAGGGCAATTCACCGTCCACACAACAAATAACCGAGGCTATTGACGATGCATATACAAGGCTGATTTTTCCTTCAATAGAAAGAGAAATAAGAAACGAGCTCACCGACGCTGCTGCCGAAAGCTCAATTAAGGTTTTCGGCGAAAACACAAGGCAGCTTCTTATGCAGCCCCCTGTTAAAGGCAGAGTTACCATCGGTCTTGACCCGGGCTACAGAACAGGATGCAAGGTTGCAGTTGTTGACGAAACGGGCAAGGTGCTTGATACGGGTGTTATCTACCCTGCTCCGCCCCATAAGAAGATTGATGAAGCAAAGAAAATCATCACCGCATTTGTTAAGAAATACAATGTTACTCTGTTTGCTATCGGCAACGGAACTGCTTCCCACGAAACAGAGGAATTTGCAGCAGAGCTTATTAAAGAACTGAATATGGGAATTGAATATATGGTTGTCAGCGAGGCAGGCGCATCTGTTTACAGCGCTTCAAAGCTTGCAGCGCAGGAATTTCCGCAGTTTGATGTTTCGCTGAGAAGTGCTGTATCAATCGCAAGAAGGCTTCAGGATCCGCTTGCAGAGCTTGTTAAGATAGACCCGAAGGCTATCGGCGTTGGTCAGTATCAGCACGATATGCCGCAAAAGGAGCTTAACTCAGCGCTCGACGGCGTTGTTGAGGACTGCGTTAACTCTGTAGGCGTTGATTTGAACACAGCCTCGGCACAGCTGCTTTCAAGAGTTGCAGGCGTTTCATCAGCCGTTGCAAAAAACATTGTTGATTTCAGAGAGGCAAACGGATGCTTCACTTCAAGAAATCAGCTGCTTGATGTAAGCAAGCTCGGACCAAAAGCATTTGAACAGTGTGCAGGCTTCTTAAGAGTTGCAGAGAGCAAGAATGTTTTTGATAACACCGCTGTTCACCCCGAAAGCTACAAGGCAGCAAAAGCGCTTCTTAAAATCTGCAGCGTGAGCGAAAATGATATAAGACAGGGCAATATTGCGCCGCTTAAAACACAGGTTCAAACAATCGGAACAAGCGCACTTGCTCAGCAGCTCGATATCGGCGAGCCAACTCTTGTTGATATTATTAACGAGCTTTCAAAACCCGGACGCGACCCCCGTGATGAACTTCCGAAGCCGATGCTCAGACACGATATTATGGGCATTGATGACCTTAAAGAAGGTATGCAGTTAAAAGGCACTGTCAGAAATGTTATTGATTTCGGCGCTTTCGTTGATATCGGTGTTCATCAGGACGGACTTGTTCATATAAGCCAGATAACTAACAGATATATCAAGCATCCGAGCGAGGTTTTAAAAGTCGGCGACATTGTTGATGTCTGGGTTATAGGCGTTGACACAAAGAAAAACAGAATATCACTTACGATGAAACAACCGTAAATCACAAAATCACTCCTTCTTCATATCTTGAAGTAAGGAGTGATTTAATGTTTAGTTATATAAAAAAGCTGCAATACCCTATTAATATAAAAAATCCCAACCCGAAGGCTGCTGCAATAATTATTAGCCAGTACGGCGGACCCGACGGCGAGCTTGGCGCAAGCCTCAGATATCTTTCGCAAAGATATTCAATGCCCTATCCCGAGCTTAAAGGACTTTTAACGGATATCGGCGTTGAAGAGCTTGGTCACCTTGAAATGATAGGCACAATGGTGCATCAGCTGACAAGGAATTTAACCGAAAAACAAATTGAAGAAAATCCGGCTTTTGCAGGATACTTTGTTGACCACACTGTTGGTGTTTATCCTACCTCCGCAAGCGGAAGCCCCTGGAATGCCGCAGGAATGCAGGTTAAGGGAGACCCCATTGCAGACATCAACGAGGATTTAGCCGCCGAACAAAAAGCGCGAGTAACCTATGATAATATTCTTCGTCTCGTTGACGACCCCGATATTATAGAGCCGATTAAGTTCCTCAGAGAGCGCGAAATAGTTCATTATCAGCGCTTCGGTGAGGGACTCAGGGTTATAACCGATAAGCTTGATTCAAAGAACTACTATATGACCAACCCTGCATTTGATAAATAAAATTCCCTGATAAAACAAAAAATACCCTGACAATGTCAGGGTTATTTTTTATAAGATTATTCGTTAGGTGTGTTATTAACGTCAGTGTAAGGTGCTTCCTGAGGTGCCTGATACTGGGGCTCCTGATACTGAGGCTCCTGGTACTGAGGCTGCTGCGGAGGCTGATACTGAGGCTGCTGATACTGAGGCTGAGGTGCATATGCAGGAGCAGGTCCTTCAGGGAATAAAATATCTGCAACACTGTTTAAATCGCTCTGCATCATAGCGTAGTCAACAATGCCCAAGCCAAGGAAACCAAGAATGATGTAAAGAGTTGAATGATCTTCGTGAGGAATTCCTCTCATCTGGCAACCTTCGTTAAACTTCTTCTCTGCCATGTAGAAACCAACACCGGGAAGTAAGATACCGAGAATGATTTCAGTTGTTCCGGAATCATACTCATCTCTAACCTGAACTGCTTCTTTAAGCATTTTGATAGCCCAGATAATTCCGTAGATTCCGCAAGTTACGAATGACAGCAGGATAGCTACACCAATGTTTCTTTTTTCGATTTTCATAGTTTTCCCTCAATTCTTAATATTTTATAGATTACTCTACCCGTATAATATAGCATATATTATTTTATAATGTCAATAAAAAAACATCATATTATCAGCAAAAATGGTTATTTTTGTTGCATTTATAACAAAAAACTAATAGAATATATTCAAAAGGGGTTAACTATATGTCTGTTACTGAAAAGAAAAGATTAATTCGCTTATTAATCTACGCTGTTATTGTTGCCGCAGCAATAGCAACAGCGCTTTTTGTTCTCAGCTTTTTTAAGGGTTTAGTGCTTTGTCCGTTCAGGGCAATAACAGGGTTATCCTGCCCCGGATGCGGAAACACCCGAGCATTCACTGCGCTGATTCACTTTCATTTTGCCGAGAGCATCAAATATAACTATGCATATCCGATTGAGTTTATCTACATACTTTATGTTTTATTCAGTGCGGCAATAAATTATATTAAAAACGGCAAGTTTTCTTATTATCCCAAAAAGCCGATAATTGATTATATTCTTTTAATACTTGTTATTATTTGGTGGGTAGTGAGGAATATTTTAGGAATTTGATATATAAGATACAAAAAACACAACACAGGTTTTCTGCCTGTGTTGTGTTTTTTAATTTCAGTTTATTATTCGATTGTTTTAAATCCAAAACCGGTATTGGCATCATATAAGCAGTTGAACGGCAAGCCCGTTTCTGTTTCTATTGAGTCGGCAACAATACTTGTTCTGCACTCTTCGGGCATTCTGCTGACAGGACTGCCCTCAATATAAATATAAATTGTATCGCCGCTCTTCATTTCTTCGAGCTCTGCATCGCTGTCATACCTTGATTTTTCTGCAAAATCAAGTTCACTTGAATACTTATTAGTTTTAGTGTTTTTAATATCGGACACTTCCACGCTGTAGGTGTATTTATCAACTTTTTTCGGATTGATAAATTTACCTGTGAACTCAAAATACTCGGTTATATATTCATCTTCTTCATATACGCTGCGATAGCTCATCCCGGAAACGCTTCCGTCTTTGCTTAACTTAAATTTTAATCTGCCCATTGGAGCGTAATATATATATTCATCGCTGATTTGCGAGAACAAATCAGGTGCGTCCTCGGTGAAAATATCACTTGGTATTTCTTTTGTATTTTTGTAAATTGACCAATATTCCCTGCCGTCTATATTTTTCAGCTCCATAACGGAATAATAAGAATCGCCTAATTCGTTGTTACTGTATTCTCCGTTATAGTTTTTAAGATTTAAATCACCGTAACCATAGAGGTCATAAAGAATATAATATTTTTCACCGTCCGTCTTAACCCAGGTAATATCAGCCGTGAAGCCCGGACCGCCTACGCCTCCTGCAACGATATAATATTTATCCTTGCCGTCGGAACCTTTGCCCTCATAAAAATCATTCAAGGTATTATCGTCACCATCATTGATTCTTTCTTCAATCTGTGAGGTTACGGTTTTCTCGTCAAGATTAAATATATTCTCAGCTACCCAATAGACGCTTTCCTTATCAAATTCAATAAGCCAGCCGCCTTCAATATCTATTCCGAGTTCATCTGCTTTTGTATAGCTTTCACTGTAGTCAAAGGTTTCACCGTCATACATATCTCTCGGCGCAGTAACAGGATAAACATCGTAATTTACGCCGTGAGGATGACCGATAATACCGTTAATTACACTTGTTTTATATCCTGTAATATTTTCTGTTATTTCGCCGTAAGCCTCGGGGTCTGAGCTGTCATATTCATCATGAAATCCCCAGTAATAGCCTTCATAGAAATAAGTTAGAGCCTCTTCCTGAGAAGCACTGAGCTCGGTGTCGTGAAGTTCTTTACCTGTATCTGATACAACTGAAGATGAGGGTAGCTGATTTTTGCTTTTATGTTCAAAATACGCAACTGTACCCACAGAGCTTCCCGCAGAGATAACTGCTGCCGACACAACGGCAATAACTCTTTTGCTCAGCGGCAAAGCTGCTTTTGCAGCAGTTTTAGCGGTTTTTCCTGCAACATTTGCAGCTCCTTTGCCAACTATTTTCGTTGCCGACTGCACGCCTTTTGATGCAGCTGTTACTGCGTTGACCGATGTCGCCACATTAACGGCAGAAGCTGCCGCCTCGCTGACAACACCCTTAATAATTGCCGCAGCAACACTTTCGGAAATTACAGACGCTTTAACCTGAGCAACAAAAATCTTTGCAAGTGGCATAACGGGTATACCTGCAACGCCGTAAAACTTCTCGCCGCTTTTGCGCTCCTGCTCCTCAATTTCGGTTTTAATTGCTTTTCTTGCAAGAAACAGTCTTGATTTAACTGTTCCCTCACTGCAATCCATAACAACGGCAATCTCTTCAACGGAAAGCTCGCTGAAATAATAGAGCATAACCGTCTGACGCTGAACCTCACTGAGGTTATCAATTATTTTTTTCAGGCGAACACTCAAATCGCTTCTTTCGGCATATAACTGAGGCAGTAAAACCTCTTCATCCGTTTCTTCAAAGCCCTCGGGCTCATCCTCGTCGTCAAGAGAAATGTTGATTTTCTTTTTTCTTAAAAAGCTGTAACACCTGTTTATTGCAATCCTTTGTACCCAGGTATTAAATGCGCTGTCATCCTCGAGCTTATTTATGTTCTGCCAGGCATCAATAAAAGTCATCTGAAGGGCGTCCTGGGCATCATCTGCATTTTTCAGCGTTGTAAGACACAGAGCATATATTTTCTGATAATACATTCTGTAAAGCTCTTCAAAGCTTTTATCGTTGCCGTTTTTTGCGGCAAAAACGAGAGCCTGTTGATACACTTTATTTTCCACCATTTATTCTCCTGTTAATTCTGAAATAATTAAATACTAAGCGTTTTAATTAATAGGTTTTATAGTAAGTATCATAGTTTTCAAGATATGCAAGCTTTCCGCTGATTGCTATTTCAAGCGAATTATCACCGTTTTTCTTTGCATAAATATCATATAGGTCGTCAACATTATCGTTATAAAACTGTGTCAGCGAGCTTCCGCCGGAAATATTATTATCAGTTAAATGAATAATATATTTGCCTCCGGATTTCTTGTATTTACCCGTATATACTGCTCCGTACATATCATCGCTTGTGCAATAATCGTATGTTGCAGTAACCTTACCGTCTTTAGTAAAGGTAAAGCTTGTGAACATCATATCCGAATTGCATCTGTATGTTCCTTCAAGGTTATGAGAGTTGTGTGAAACAACTGCTATTGTTATAATCATTATAAATGCAAAAACAATAAATACACATGCTATTACAGGTATTAAAAGTTTAATGTTTTTATTAGCCATAGGCTTGCGAATGCCCGCAGCGGCGCCGTTTACTCTTGAAATTACACTATTATTATTTGTTGAACGGATATTTGCCTTAGCTCCGCAATTATCGCAGGAGGTTGCGCCCTCTCTGATTGATTTTCCGCAATTATTACAATACATTTTTATCTCCTCAAAAAATTCATTATTTTGCTTTTTTCGTGTTTTCTTTTGCAAGCTGAAATGCAGCAAGAATAAAGACTAAGCAAAACGCAACCAGTGCGATAAAACTTAAAATTCTGACATAAATCGGATATATAACAAAATTTGTTCTTCCTGCATTAATTCTTTGGTCTATTCTTAATAAATTGAAAAGTGTGTTTACTGCTAATCTGAATACTGATATCAGAATCAGCACAATGGGAAATACGATTTTCTTCTTTATTGTTGCCAGCAAATATACAGCCGTAAATACAATAAGTATTAAAGCTGTTATCAGATTAGAGAGAACATTTATTTTCACACCGAAAAGCTGAATGAAATACGAAAGGAATGTAAATGCAGTGCCTATAAACAAAGGTATGCTTGTAATCCAGGCAAGCTTTTTGGTATGAATCGAAAATATAGCTACAACTAATATCGGAAAAATCAGATAACCGAACAGATAAGACAAAATACTATCGCCAAAATATTTGCCGAAGGTATAATCAGCCTTCTGAGGTATTGCCAAGTAGTTGGAATACATTTTAACAACACCGATAACAGAATTTAAAACAAAGTAAACAAGTGCTGTTATCAAAATTGAAAACGACCATTTATTACTATCTGCTAAAGCATTTCCCTGCGAAGCATACATATGAGCAGGCTGATAGTTTACTGAATTATTATACGGTCTGAGGACCTTAGAGCCACAGTATTTGCAAAACTGCGAGCTATCATTAATTTGTTTTTTGCATCTTTCACAAAGCATTTTAGCTACCTCCTGTACTGTTGATTCAAGGTGGTTGCACCGCATTTTCCGCAAAAGCGTGAACCCTGAATTAATGCAGCGCCGCAATTCTTACATATAAAATTGCTTCTTACTGCATTATTTGCCGAGTTAATCTGACGCGCAGGAGCACCGCATAAATCACAGAAATTAGAGCCTGTCGGCAGGATTGCACCGCATTTTGAACAGCGAACACCGCTGTTATTAACAGCAGGTTTACGCTGAACGGAAGCAGGCATATGAACCGCCGCATTTCTTTGATAATTCGTTTTAATAACGGGCTGCTTCGTCTGAACCGAAGCCGCTGTTGCTGAATTATCAGCAATTTTTGATTCTGACGGGACTGCAAAAGCCTCGGCTACAGGCATCCCGCATTTATCGCAGAATTTTGCATCAAAATCCAATGCTTTTCCGCATGATGAACAAAGCATATTTTTACCTCCTTTTTTTGCTTTTCATAACATAGACGCAGAAAAATTAATTCAGGTTTAATTTTTTTGAAAAAATTTTGAAAAATTTTTTCGCAGTGAAAAGCAAACAGAAAAACAATCATAGTTTAATAATAATATATTAAAACAATACCATAAAGAGATAACAAATTCAATAATATGAGTTTTGTTTATCGGCTCTTAGCCATCTCCGCCACGAAAAAAGCACCCCGAATGGGGTGCTTTTTTCGTGGCGGAGATGGCTAGACTCTCCTCTCAACTATCGAACAGTCCACCGGACTGTTCTCCCAAATTTTCCCAGCAGCGAGCTGCACGAAAAATTTGGAGTTTTGTTTCAATTCTCGCATTATACTGAAAAACAAAACGCACGCAACGAGTGCGTGCGTTCTGTTTTTGGTGGAGATGGCGAGAATTGAACTCGCGTCCAAACTCAGCTCAACAAGGGCTCTACGGGCGTAGTTTGTCGTTAGGATTCCCCTCACTGAACGGCGGCAAACAGCCTTTCAGTTACGGTAGACTCTTATACCTGACGGGAGCCGAGCCAATCCCCCGTTCATGTTCGCCGCTAATCGACGCCCTTAATTAAGCCGCGGCACTCTTAATCAGGACGCACGCTGCTTAGGCAGCGCGAAGAACTGTTTTATTATTGTCAGTTATTTTTAATGTGTTACTTTTAAAGCGGTGCAACTCCGCTGCTCGCTGACCAAGCCTCACCGAACCTGTCGATATCCTTTCATCCCCGTAAAATTTTTGTGAAACAAAAATTTAACTTGCGATGCAACGCATCGCAAATATCACTAATTCGCAAAGCGAATTAATATCACTGATTTGCTGAGCAAATCAATATCACGCTGCAAAGCAGCATATCACTAATCAGGTGGATGATATCCGCCACTACTAACAGCATTATCAACCAAAAACACCTCATCCACCGCAAGCGGTCCCCCTTCCCCCTCAAGGGGAAGGTGTGAGGTTTTATCTCATTTTGAGATTTCTTTCCATTTCTCTGTCTGCGCTCTTCTTTGCTTCGGTTGCGCGTTTATCGTAAAGCTTTTTACCTTTACAAAGTCCTATTTCAAGCTTTGCTCTTCCGTTTTTGATATAAACCTCAAGCGGAATAATTGACAGCCCCTGCTGCTGGGACTGACCGAAGAGCTTCATTATTTCTTTTTTGTGAAGCAAAAGCCTTTTCTTTCTGAGCGGATCGCGGTTGAAACGGTTGCCCATTTCATAGGGTGAAATATGCATTCCGAGCGCAAACATTTCGCCGCCGTCAACCGAACAATATGAATCCTTCAAATTAACTCTGCCTGCTCTGATTGATTTTATTTCCGTTCCGAAAAGCTCTATTCCTGCTTCATATTTTTCAAGAATAAAATAGTCGTGATAGGCTTTTTTATTTCTTGCTATTGTTTGAATGCTATCAGCCAAGCCCATCACTCCTTTCTTAATTCAGCTACTGCTATATTAATGACCTGCCCTTAATAGCTCTTGAAAGAGTTATTTCATCGGCATATTCAAGATCTGCGCCAACGGGAACGCCGTATGCAAGACGGCTGATTGTTATTCCCATGGGCTTGAGAAGCCTTGAAATATACATTGCAGTCGCTTCGCCTTCAACCGTCGGGTTTGTTGCCATAATAATTTCTTCAACCTCACCGTCGCTCAGCCTTGCAATAAGCTCTTTGATTCTTATCTGGTCGGGACCGATATTATCCATTGGTGAAATTGCGCCGTGAAGAACATGATACATTCCGTTATATTCATGAGTTCTTTCAATGGCGGCAACATCTCTCGGGTCCTCAACAACGCAGATAACGCTTCTGTCTCTGCTGCCATCCTTGCAGACGGGGCAAAGCTCGTCATCGGCAAGGTCGCAACAGATTTTGCACTGCTTAATCTTAGTGTGTGCATCCGTTATTGCCTGCGCAAAGGCGTTTGCTTCATCGTCTGAAAGCGAAAGAATATAAAAAGCCATTCTCTGTGCGGTTTTGTTTCCGATTCCCTGCATGCGTTCAAACTGGTCTATTAAATTCTGAAGCGGTGCAAGATTATAAGACATAGTTAATACTCCTGTTCAGGCGTAAGTTATATATTAAAGTCCGGGGATATTGAGTCCGCCCGTTGCTGCATCCATTTCTCTTTCGGATTCCTCGTCAATCTGGCGGTTTGCCTCGTTAAGAGCTGCAACAAGCATATCCTCAAGCATTTCAACATCCTCGGGGTCAACAACCTCGGGATTGATTCCGATTGCTTTAACCTCGTGGTTACCGGTCATGGTTACTTCAACCATTCCGCCGCCCGAAGAAACAACATATTCCTTCTGCTCAAGCTCTGCTTTTTTAGCTTCAATCTGCTCCTGCATTTTCTGAGCCTGCTTAAGCATTGCCTGCATATTCTGCGGTCCTCCGCCGCCCATTCCTTTAGGAAGTCTTGCTTTCATATTATATCTCCTTTTAGATTATTTAACTTCAAGATTTATATTTCCCTGCGCTTTGGATATTAAATCCTCGAGCGGGTCTCTTTTTTCGGTTTCATTATCCTTGCGCTTGAAAAGACCGAGCTTATACTGCTGACCCGTTACCTCAAACAGCGCCTTTTTAACAGCTTTTGCGTGAGTAGGAATCCTGATAAAATCACGAACTGTTACATTTGCACTGTCTATTAAGAAATACTCGCCTCTTATGAAGCCCTTCGAGCCGCTGAGTATTCCGAAAAGTGCAACATCCTCTTTATGAAGCACCTCCATAAACTCGCCCCACTGCATAAATTCAAACTGCGAGGGTGTTTCGCTCTGAGCAGGCGTCGGCGCGGGCTCTTCCTTCGGAGGCTCGGGCATCGGTGCTGCTTCATTCTGAGCAGGTATCTCCTCTTTTGGCTGCTCTTCAATCGGAGCAGCGCTCTGGGGTTCAATGGGTGCTTCCTCGGCTTTTTCTTCTTCTGTAAACTCTTCAGGTGCCATTTCAGGCTCTTCCTTAACCTGAACCGGTGTTGGCTGAGCGCTTACGATAGTTCCTGTTTTAACAGCTCTTTCAAGCTCGGATATTCTTTGAAGAAGCGCTTCGTTTGTTTCTTCAAGCTTCGGATTGCAAAGGCGAACGAATGCAAGCTCTACTTCAATTCTTGCACTTGCACCGCGCTTGATTTCAATAAGAGTTTTCTGAAGCAAATCTATTGCGTAGATTATGCTTTCAAGAGTAAAGCTCTTAGCGCCTTCAAGAATATTGTTATATTCATTATCCGTGCAGATAATCAGTTCCCTGCTCTTATTAACGGTTTTAACAATAAGATAGTTTCTGAAATGATTAATCATTTCAACGCAGAGCCTTTCCATATCAAAGCTGTTTTGATATAAATCGGAAATGATATTAACTGCATCGTTTGTCTGCTTGTTTGAAATGCAGGAGGAAAGCTTAAACATTGCCTCTTTTCCTGCAAGACCTGCAACCTCGCTTACAAGCTCGCTTGTAACCCTTTTGCTTCTTGATGCACACTGGTCGAGAATTGAAAGACCGTCACGCAGAGCTCCGTCTGCAATTCGTGCAATAAGGATTGCTGCGTCATTATCAAGCTCAATATTTTCAAGGCTTGCAACCTGACCCAGCCTCTTTGCCATTGTTTCAGGTTGAATACGCTTGAAATCAAAGCGCTGACAGCGTGAGAGAATTGTTGCAGGAAGCTTGTGAACCTCGGTTGTTGCAAGAATGAAAATAACATGTGCAGGCGGTTCTTCAAGTGTTTTCAGCAGAGCATTGAAAGCGCCTGTTGAAAGCATATGAACCTCGTCGATTATATAAACTCTGTATTTGCCTCTTGAAGGGGTATAATTAGCCTCTTCACGCAAATCCCTTATATTATCAACACCGTTGTTTGAAGCGGCATCGATTTCAACAACATCATAAATAGAGCCCGAATCAAGCCCTCTGCAAACCTCGCATTCATTACAAGGCTCGCCGTTTATCGGGTTTTCGCAGTTAACAGCCTTTGCAAGTATTTTAGCGCAGGTTGTTTTTCCCGTTCCTCTTGAGCCTGTAAAAAGATATGCATGGGAAATTCTGCCCTGGTTTATTTCGTTTTGAAGAGTTGAGGTAACATGATCCTGACCGTAAACGTCGCTGAACACCTGCGGTCTGTATTTTCTGTATAAAACCTGATACATATTATTCCTCCTCTTTGTTTTAAAAAATGCTTTTACGCCCTTTATGTAACGTACAGACTTGTCTGAGGCACACAGAATAATCCACTTATTGCTGCTCGGTTCCCCGCCTGACAAGGTTCGTAGCATCCCGTCGCACAGGGCCCATACGCTACATAAAAGACGCAAAAGCACTCTTTTCGAAAAATTATTATACTATACTATAATTATAAAATCAAGATATTTTTTTATTTTGACTATTACATACAGAAAATCAAAAGGGCTGAAAATTTCAGCCCGTTAGTTTATTTTCTTTCAATATTTCTTGAATTCTTAAGGAATTCATCAGATGCCGGGAAATGGTTTGTATAGATAATGTCGAGTGATGCGCTCTTATCCTTGATAACGGATACATTTGCATGCTGAACATCAATATGAACGTCCATTTCGAAATCAGCTGTTGTTATTTCCTTTGTTTTGGTGTTAACGGTTATTGTTCCCGAACCGCCTGCATATCTAACAACAAAGTTTTCATCAATGGTTCCCTGTGAGAATGAAAGCACGCTGATTTTTTCAACAGTGCCCGAAATATCGCCGAGAACGTTGAAGAAACGACCCTGAGGATCCTGGTCGGGCATGGAAAGAATGCTCATCTTGGGCTGAATTGTTATGCTGATTGTGCCGTCTTTATTATCAACAACATTGCAAGCAAGAACATCATCAGCAGTTAAGTGTGATTCAAGCTGAGAAATCTGAGTTCCGTTCGGACCGTCGTCACGGGTATCGTACTGAGGATCTCTGTTATCTGCCGGAGGAAGTCCCTTAGGCGAGCCCTTGAATACTGAAGGAAGAATGCTTGGAACAAGCTTATCAATCATTGCATTTTTCTGACCTTCAACAAGAAGATTCTCAATCTCAAGGTTTTCATCGCCGAGAAGCTTATAATACTTCTTAGCTTCGCCGTTTTCGGTATAATCAGCTGTTAAGGTTTTATTATATGCAAAGCATTCAACATAATAGTTAACAACATCATCAACGCTGTTGAACGCAACACCGCCGTATGTTCCGGGTGTGAATTCTTCAATACTCGGTTCATCAACATATGAATTAGGATCGGTCGGTTTAACCGGAACCTTTGCTGATGAAAGAGCAACTATTACAATAGTAGCTACCAAAAGAATAATGAAAACTATAAATAAAGCCTTGTTTGTTTTGCTGAGCTTAGACTTAACAGAGTATTTATCTCTTTGCTTTTTCTCTTTTTTAGCCTGCTTTTTTTCAGCTTTAGTAAGCTTTACTTTTTCCTTCTTTTCCTTTTCTTTTCCCTTACCCTTAGCCATAATTTTACTCCTTAAAATTATTCTACTAACTAATAATACTATAAAACATTTTCAAATTCAATTAATTTTTTATGAATTTATTAAAATATATGCTTAAATGTGTTATAATCTATTAAGATTTAAACTATTTATGTTGGAATGAGCAGAAGTATGGAAATAAAACCCGTTGCAAGAATTGAAAACGATTTCAGCGATAAATTCGCAGTTCCTCGTCAGAGCGGACTGAGCGACATTGAATCAAAAATCGTTTTTGAAAAGGAATACAGCGATAAAAATGCCCTCAAGGGAATTGAGGGCTTCAGCCACTTATGGCTTATATGGGGATTTTCGGAAAATATAAGGGAAAGCCATTCCCTTACAGTTCGCCCTCCCCTTCTCGGCGGCAATGAAAGAGTCGGCGTTTTTGCAAGCCGTTCACCGTTTCGCCCGAATAACCTCGGGCTTTCGTGCGTTAAGCTTGAAAGAATCGAAAACGGCGTTCTGATTGTTAAGGGCGCTGATTTGATTAACGGAACGCCTATTTACGATATAAAGCCATATATTCCTTACAGCGACTGCAAGTCTGATGCAAAAGGCGGTTTTACGGAAAGCAGAGAGTTTAATACACTTGAGGTTGAAATCGAACCAAAGCTTTCTGAAAAGCTCAGCGAAAAGCAAGCCGAAACGCTTAAACAAATCCTGAAAAATGACCCGCGCCCTGCATACCACGAAGATGAAAGCAGGGTTTACGGATTTAAGTTTGCAGATTTTGAAGTTAAGTTTATGGTTGAAGGAAATAAATTAAAGGTTATTGAAATAGAATAATGGACGATAAAGAATTACTTGAAAAACGGCTTAATGAATTATATCTCAGGGCATTCAACAAAGGGTTTAACACCTTTTCGGATTTTCTTAATATGGATGAGCAGAGCACGGCGGCAAATCTTAATCTTCAGTGCGTATCTTTCGGCGGTTACGAAAGCGCTGAAAGGGTTGTTATCGGCTTTGGTGATGAAATTGAAAGCAGCGACTTCCCGATTTGCTGCATAAAAATTGAGCCGCTGCAGCAGAAATTTGCCGATAAGCTTTCACACAGGGATTTTTTAGGCTCGCTGATGAATCTCGGCATTAACAGAAGCACGCTCGGCGATATAATTATTAACGATAACTGCGGTTATCTTTTCTGCCTTGAAAGCATAAGCGAATACATTATTGAAAATCTTACAAGAGTTAAGCACACAAGCGTTAAATGCGAGGTTATCAAGAATGAAAACGAGCTGAAAATAAAAGAGCCCGAGGAAAAAGAAATCAATGTTTCTTCCCTAAGGGCGGATGCGGTTATATCGTCGGTGTATAAGCTTTCACGAAACGAAACCACCGAGCTTTTCAGCAAAGAGCTTGTTTTCATAAACTCAAAAGCAGTAAAGAAGCCGTCGGTATTTCTGAAAGAAAACGATATTGTTTCTGTTCGCCATAAAGGACGGTTTATATTCGCAGGTGAACTTAGAAAAACAAAAAAAGACAGAGCGGTTATTGAAATAAAACTATACAAATAAAGAGGACAAATTTTCTGTCCTCTTTATTTTATTCAATTATTTCGCTTTGATTATCTGCCATATTCTGCTGTGGCTGCTGAACCGGCGACTGAGCAGGCATAACCGGAGGTGTATGCATTTCTGCAAGCTGTTTATTCTTTTTGCCGTTTCTTATCAATACGATAATTAGCATTACTATGCAGATAATTGTTGTAATTACAAAGAGCGCAATCGCGATTATTACAGATAATAAGCCTACTTTCATAAAAAATTCTCCTTACTTAGCAATTATTTTCTTGCTTTTCTCTGAGCCTTGATAATGTGGCGGATAGCTTTTGAGCCCTTTGTGACATAGTTTTTGAAGTTGCCTGCAAAGCCTGTCATAATCGGGTTTTTAAGCTTGCTTTCGTCGATTGAATCTGCTTTAGCTTCCTTGAATTTAACATTATCATCATAAAACGGAGTGAGAATTCCCTCATCGTTATCAGTTGCAACGCAGCCGTCTGCAAAGGCAAGAATTTCTTCAAGCTGTTCGCCCACGGGCTGTGCACCGCTGAAAGCATATATGCCCATAAGCGCAGTTTCGCTGTTGCCGTTATACGCAGGTGCGAGCGATTTGCCCTGGGGTGTTACAAGGGTATAGGTTGCAAGGATTTCATCATTTGCCCTGCCCCAGTGGTGGCGCTGAGGACCGTAGAAGGTTCCGAAGGGGCTCATATGAACTGTTTTATCCTCATCAAGTCTCATCGGGCAATGCGCCATTGAATTAAGCACCTGGCGCGCATTTGCTATTGCAATTCCCGTTTCGCCGTCCGTTAAGCCCACCAAGCCTGCGGTTAACTGATGGTTGAAGGAATAAACCTTCTTGTTCTTTTCATCACATTCGGGGAAGCACTGAGTTCTGAACGATGAAATATCGCCCATATAATTTCGTTTAATAACCGAAATATCGCCTTCAAATTTAGGTGTAATCTGGAACGGAACTGCTTCCTTCCAGTTCATATCCGAAAATCTTCCGAGTGATGAATTTTCTGTTGAAATTGATGTCGTTTCAGGCGTATAGGGATAATTAACTGTTGATTTAACAAAGATTGCATCGCTTGAATCCATTGTGAAGAAATCAAAAGTGAAATTGCCCTGCTCTGTCTGATTGGGAAGGTTGATTATTCCGCTAACCCTTATTCCCTTGCCAGAGCCGCCGAGAGTCAGCGGCGATGCGGTAACATTCTCAAAACCATACTCTGTTTTATCATAGGTGATGAAGCCTTTAAGGAAGGTTTCGTCGCCAATTTTTTTGCCGTTTGCATAAACAGCATAAAGATTGCCATGAACGGAAAATCTCATTTCAAGATTATCTGTTTTAATAGCATAATCTGCATCGGGTGTAAGCTTTGGCTCAACAAGTGAAACGCCGATTTCATATTTATCCTTAACGGATTTAAACTTCATCATAGCGAAAACGCTGCCGAGCTCGTCATCCATCGGGATAATTGCAAAATCCTTCAAGTCCTTTGATGTGAGCTTAATTTGCGAAGCGTCGGTTATATCTGCATTAACCTTAAGCTGAATGCACTGAAAATCCGATTTTGTTATATTGTTAAGAGTGAGCTTTGCTGTTTTTTCAATTGCCGAGCTTTCCTCTTCAATAATCTTAGCTGCAAGCTCATCAGCCTTCTTCTCACGCTGAATATTCAAAACGGGAGTTGCAAGACCGAAGTGGGTAGTTGAAAGCAGGAGAACTCTGTCTTTGAACGAGGGTGAATCGAAATCACTTTCCGCGTTAACCTTGCTCATTGCTCTTGCTCTTTCAATCTGAGTCCAGATTTTTCTGTTATACGGCTTTTCAGCCCATGAAGCATAGCCTGCAAAGTTACCGTCCGCAGTATCCTGCGTGAAATTGATTTCACCTATGGGCGCGTGATTTTTAATGTATCCGCCCGGGGTATCAAAAACAATGTAGTCAAGGTCTGCGATTTCGCGAACAAGACCGTTGATGCCGTCGGTATTCGCGATTTTGCCCTTAAGAAGCGGAATGCTCATCGGCTCCCAGAAAACGCTGTCGGCATCCATATTGATGAAAATAAACATATCGTTGTTTATTTCGTCGCTTTCCTGCTTTGCGCGAAGCTCCTTAACCCAACCTCTGAGACAGCCTGCATCGCAGACATCCGAGTTTGAATAGGTTGGAATTATGGTCATGCTTTCGCCCTTATAAGTATACTTAACGGGGTTGAAAGCAATTTCATCGGGAAGCTTCGGAACTATTGTTCTGAACGCGTCAAACGGAACGCAGGAATAATAGAGGCAGAGCGCCTTAACACCTGTTTTGTTATAGAGGCTTACCTGCGAGGGCGTGAACATAACCTCCTGGGGACGAACAATTTTTTCATATTCGCCGAAAATATCCTGAAGTCCGCTTCCCTGCTCATTTGTTACGGCAAGCTCGATTGAAGCTTCAAACTCCTCGTCATTCATTGCGCCGAGAGCGCCGTTTGAATAACCCATAATGATATTCTCGTCGCCGTATTTCTTAACTCTTTCCTTCATTCCCTCGATGATGTCGGGCGCGTATTCGGGAAGAATCTGTTCAAGCGAGAAGAAGTTTTCACTGTCCCAGGTGCCTTTAACGGGAATTCCGTCCTCATTGCACTTATTGAGAACATCGATAATCTGACGGATGATTCTTATATCCGAACCAAAGCCGAAATTATCGTTTGTATCACCCCTGTATGAGTGATAGCAGTTAACATGGAAACCGAAAGCAACATGAATTTTATTCTCTTTCATTATTCTTCCTCCTGACGCTGAATTTCTAATTCCTTATGTACCTCGGCAAGCTTTTTCTTTGAAAGATTGTAGCCGAAGAACAGAGTTACTGCCATAACTGCAAGCATTATTGCAGGAACAAGTGTTGAAATACTATAAAGCTTTGCAAGAACGGGGGCATCCTGAATTATTCCCTGCTCGGAAAGCTTTCCGTTATAATTTATAACTTTAAGAAGCAGGTTGAGTCCAACGCCTGCAAGCGCCTGACCGAGCTTTCTTGTGAATGAGAAGAATGCATATGCCATTCCCTCTTCCCTTTTGCCCGTTCTTACCTCGTGGTAATCGATAACATCCATAACAAGCGCCCATACTTCAAGAACAAGGAATGTCTGACCGAGACCAGAAATGAAGGTAAACGCAAGGAAAACATAGGGGCTGTGTGCAAGAGATGTATCTTTTAGGAAATAAAGAACAAAGAATGCAAGTGATGCAAGAACCATTCCCCATGAACAAAGCTCTTTTTTTCCGAATTTTGTAATAAGCTTATTCATAATAGGAATGAATATTGCCATGGGCAGATAGGTGCATATTGAAACAAGTGAATAAAGACCTGCCTTACCGTAGAAATCGGCAAAAAGATAGAGGAAGGTTGACTGATAATAGAACTGGAACGCAATAAGAAGCATTGATGCAAAGCAAAGCATCATAAACGCTCTGTTTGTAACAAGTGCTTTAAGAGTTGCCATCGGATTATAGTTTTCATCCTTTGCCTTCTTCTGCGGTGCAATACGCTCTTTAGTTAATTTGTAATGAAGGAAGTAGACACCGATTGAAACCAGTGAAAGAACAACAACGCACCAGAAGAGCTTGTTTTCATCAAGATTCTGAACCTTTCTTCCGTTATCAAATACCTTTGTTGTTGTGAAAACAATCATGGGAAGAATAATTGTTCCCGGAAGTCCGCCAACGCCTGCACCGATTGAACGCCACATTGAAAGTGATGAACGCTCAAGCTCATCATCAGTAACAACGGAAGCAAGCGAACCGTAAGGAATATTAACGGCTGTATACATCATTCCGTAGCAGATATATGTAATATAAGCATAAACAAGGTACTGAGCAGAGCTGAGTCCCGGAATCTTTAAGAACATAAAGATTGCCGAAACAGCAAGCGGAATTGAAAAGCCTAAAATCCAAGGACGGAATTGACCGCTTTTTCTCGGCTTTCTTGACTGAATAAACATACCCCAAAGCGGGTCGTTTATTGCATCCCATATTCTTGCAATAAGAATAAGCACAATAATTTTTCCCTCGTCTATACCAAGGGTATCAGTATAAAACTTATTCTGAAATGCGCCGATAAGGGCAAAGGTTAAAAGACCTCCCATATCACCAAGCGCATATCCTATTTTGTCTTTTAGTTTAATGCCATGGGTTAATGATTTTTCTGCCATAAATTTACCTCCATAAAACGCATCCCATTCTCGGCTCCCTTTACCAAAGGGAGCTGTCAAACATCGGTTGACTGAGGGATTGAATAGAATTTTATCCCTTCGCCTCGCAAGCTCGGCCTCCCTTTATAAAAGGGAGGCAAGGATAGGTTTATTTTAATATCAGCGACAGTCCGCTGATTCCCATTAAAACATAGGTTATTATCATAAACCATTTTTTATTTATATGCTTCAGAATAACGCTGCCGAGGAAGAGCGCCATAAACAGCACTGCAACCGATATTCCAAGCAGTAAAAACAGCTTTGGCGTGAAATAACCTGCACGAATATCCGTAAACAGAATAATTGTGTTCAAAACCGCCCATACTGCCGAAATCGTTACTCTGAATTCATCTCTCTTTTTTATGTTTTCACTTGCATATACAACAAGCAGCGGACCTCCGCAAACAAACATTCCGTGAACTATTCCTGCACATATCAGAACTATATATGACCAAATGCTTGTTTTCTGCTTTTTATTCTTCTGCTTTTCCTTATAGCCTTTGGAAAACGAATGATAGCAGCCAAGAATCATAAAGCCGATTACTATAATTCCAAGCACCTTGTAAAGCAGATTTGCGCTTATTGTAAACAGATTTGTGAAAAGAATTCCGCCTGTCATTCCAATTAGCATAACGCCTATCATTTTGAAGAACTGTTTTTTATTCAGCGCCTTTCTGTTTATTGAAACAACGCCAACGGAAACAACAATTCCGAGAACATTCAGTATCGGCTTTGCAACCGAATAGCCCTCAAGCATTATCGAAAACGGCATTGCAAGAACCGTTCCTGCAAAGCCCGTTATGCTTTGAATAACATTTGAAACAAAAACAACAAGCAGAAATAATATATCCTTAAAATCCATAATTCAAGCTTTTAGTAAATCTCCGTTTCAATATTAAGCATATTGCCGAGCTCTTTGAGCTCTTCCTCAATATCGCCCATTGCAACAACGAAATGGGGCTCCCAGCCGTCCGTTACCGACGAATTGAGAATATCAAATGCGTTATTCTTTGTTTTAACAACAATTGAGGTGCCGAGGAACTGCCTCGGCTTATCAAGCGCCTCGCCCGTTGAAATAAACATTCTGAAAGCGCCGTCCGCCTTCTTGCCGATTCTGAAAATGGTTACCTTCTCTTCAGCTTTGCATCCAAATTCAAGTGTGGGGCCAATCTTTCTGTTGCAGTGAAGCCCTGCACAAGCGCCCGTATCCTCCCTTGCAAGTGAGCAAGGAGCCATTCCGCAGTGCCAGAAGGATAAGGTGTTTTCATTTTCATCCATTGAAACGGGGTCGCCGAAGAAAACTGATTTATTAGTTAACTTCTGAGCTATGAACATTGAAAGTGCGCCGTAGGTATCTGCTTCGCAAGCTGATGAAACACCCAAATCATTGAGAATTCCCAAAACGGAACAAACGGGCGTTCCGAAGGAAACAAAGAAATCGGGCCAGCAGCGCGAGGAAAGCGCTCCGATGTTATTTGCCTTGACATAATCGCTGTACGCCTTATAGAGCCTTGCAAAATCAAGAACATTCTTTTCATCAATATTGCATAGTCCGTTTATTCTCTCTTTGGCATCTTCAAGGTATTCCTTTATTTCATCATCCGTGAAGGCTTTTGCGTTATCAATAAGCTCCCTTGCTTCTATTGAAAGAAGATTTGCACCGAAGGTTGTCATCATTTCAGCATCAAGCGCTCTGCCGAAGCCGAAGCCCTGGGGTGTGTGGCCAACCTGAAGAATATTAAGGCTTTTGAGTTCCTTTTTAATCCTGGCAGCATTAATAACCGCACTGATTTTTGCTTTAACTCTTTCTTCCTCAGGTGAGCCGAATATGTATTCAAAGGCTCTGCCGAAGGCTTTGAGGGCATTTGCTGCCGAATATGCGCCCGTTAAGGAATTAAGGCGAAGTCTGCCGCCGTCAATAACGGGCTCGCGAAGAGTCCAGAGAAGAACGGGCGCGTCAAACCTTCTTAAAACCTCGCTGATATATGCAGCGTTTGCAAATGTTATATTCTGAACAATGAGCAAATCGGGGTTTTTGCCCTCAAGAAATGCATTCAGCTTATCTATTGAAAGAAGCATTTCATCGGGAACTGCCGTGTTTTCATCAATGCTCTTTAACAGCTTTATTGATTTTTCAAATTCTGCCTGAGCGCTTTCAAGGTGAAAGGTCGGTACACCTATCGGGATATATACTGCATTAAAACTCATTTGTAATCTCCTCTGACAAGCTTATATGTTGCGCGCCAGTCCTCTTTACCGATGCCGGCTTCCATTCCTTTATCATAAACAGATTTAGCAAGCTCCATTCCCGGCATATCAATTCCCTGCTGCTCTGCAAGGCGCTGAGCAATGCCTAAATCCTTGTGCTCGTTCTCAAGCGAGAAAGCAGTTGTGTAGTTTTCGTTTGCAATGTTTTCCCACTGAGCGTCAAGATAGAAATTCTGTGCACCTCCGTATGAAACAGCCGTGTGGAAATCCTCGGGGCTTATGCCCATACTGCGTGCAAGAAGAAGTGTTTCATTAACGCCGTTCTGAATTTCCGCACAAAGAGTGTTGTGGCAGATTTTCATTGCAAGACCTTCGCCGTTTTCGCCCATACGAATAACATTGCATCCCATATACTGCAATATGGGTTTTATTGTTTCATATAAGCACTCATCGCAGCCGACCAGCACGCCGAGAGTTCCGTTTATAGCCGCAGGCTTTGATTTAACAACGGGTGCATCGGCAAACTGAGCGCCCTTTGCTTTAATCATTTTTGAAACCTCAACTGAAACAGATGGGTCTATTGTGCTCATATCAATGCAGATTTTTGTATCATCAATATAGGGCAGAAGCTCCTCATAGAGCGCCTTAACATGCTCTGATTTTGGAACCATTGAGATAATTACATCTGCATTTTTTGCAACTTCAATATTGTTCTCACAGCCTATTGCGCCGATAGCAGCAAGCTTATCAACCTGCGCCCTGTTTAAATCCGAGCAATAAACCTTATCATCGTGCTTTTTTACAATGTTTTCACACATGGACTCGCCCATAATTCCGAGCCCGATAAATCCAATTTTCATAATAAGCTCCTATAAATCGGGTGCGGGTGCCCCGCCCTCAATTCGTCATTCGTCATTCGTAATTCGTAATTAATCCGTGATTGTATTGTCCCACGCATTCCGGAACTTTGTAAGTCCGTAATCGGTGAATGCATGATAGAAGGCTTCTTTATAGACATCAAGACCTGCGGTTACGATATCTGCGCCGGAAACTGCACAGTCAACAATCTGCTTGCCGTTTCTTACTGCAGCGCAGATAATTTCGGTTTTACCGTAGTAGCCGTAGTTTTTATAAATCTTAACGATATTATCAATATATTCCTTGCAGTCCTCGCCGCTGTTTTCCTTCCAGCCGATGAAGGGTGAAACAAAGAGCGAATTATTCTTAGCAGCAATAAGTGCCTGTGAGGGTGAAAAAACAAGTGTTAAATTAGTTCTGATTCCCTTTCCTTCAAGCTTTCTTGCTGCTGTGATGCCTGAAGGTGTGCAGGGAATTTTAATAACAAAGCTGCTGCTCATTGCTGCAATTTTTGTTCCCATTTCAACCATTTCATCAACATCATCAAGATGGGGATTGATTTCAACAGAAATCGGAAACTTTTCCCAACCTTCAATTCCCTTTTCCTTAACAAAGCCTGCAAGCTCTGCAATAACGGTGTAAAACGGCTTGCCCGAATTCATAATATGATTCGGGTTTGTTGTTATGCCGTCGATTCCGAAGGTATCGTATGCCTCGCGGATTTCATCAATCTTTGCGCTGTCTAAAAAGAATTTCATTTATTTTTCCTCCAACATTATGTCAATTAAATTTTTAGCTGATTTTCTTACAAAAACGGGTATCTCGCCTATCGGCGCATCAACGGTTATATTTCCGCCGCTGTATTCCTTTTTGCTCCAAAGGTGAATCCATTCATCCTCTGGAAGATAAACCTCTCTTTCAACTGCACCCTGAGTTATTACGGGGGCAACGAGGATATCGCGTCCGAGCAGGTATTCATAGCATTCGTTATACGCCTGCTCCTCTTCATAGTAGAAGAACAACGGTCTTATAACACCGACGCCCGTTTTTGAATTATATTTAACCGCTTCTTTGAGATACGGCTTTAAATTCTTATGTATTCTTGTCATTTTAGCGCCGTGCGCCAAAACTCTTTCACTTGCATCAAACTGCGCGTTTAAATCTGGGTTAAGCCCTTCATGACCGCGCATAACAGGTGTAAACGCATTCATTTCGCACCAGCGCATATATAGCTCCTCGCTTCGTTTAAGATTGAAGAACGAGGTATAACCTCCGATATCGCTGTGTGAAAGACCGAAGCCGCAAACCGAAAGTGAAAGCATTGCAGGAATAACGCTCGGCAAACCGAAATCTATTGAAAAATCGGTGTGGTTATCGCCGCACCACATCATTGTTGAATAGCGAGGTGTATCAGAATACCCTGCTCTTGTGAAGAACATAATCTCACCGAGCTTGCCCGTTTCTTCAAGCGCTTCCCTATTTATCTTAGCCCATATTGCAGGCCAGGTGTTATGAACAAGCTCGGGGTCCTCACCGCTGTATAAAACGCAGTCGGTCGGCAGGTATTCGCCGAAATCAGCCATCCAGCCCGAAAGACCGAACTCAATCATATTCTTTTTGATTATATTTTTAATCCATTCATACGCTTTTGGATTTGTGAAATCAACCATTGCGGCAGGAAATGTTGTTATTGTAACAAGATAATCCTTGCCGTCTTTATCCTTAACGCAGTAGCCTTTTTTATTTGCTTCCTGATAGAGCGGCTTTTCAACTGCGAGGAATGGATTTATATAACCCAGAACCTTTTTGCCCTGAGAATTGAAATCCTTAATGATTTCATCAAGCTTCGGATAAAGCTCTTCATCCCATTCCCAGTTCCAGTAAAGCTGCTTGCCTGCTGCGGTTATTCTTCTGCCTTCCCAGTCCTGAATCCAGAAGCCCGTTGTGTCTATGCCGTTATTATCGGTAATTTCCTTTGCTTCAAGAAGCCTTTCGCTGCCGCCCTGGGTTGCAATAATCTGTCCGTCATAAACCCAGTCGGGAAGCTCGGGCTGACGCCCAACAATATCGGTTATGCCCTGCATAAGCTCTTCATAGCTTTCGCCGAAGCCGATATAAAACGGAGCAATTTCATCGAGCTTTATTCTGTGAATTTCGTTATTGGTGAAATCAAAGGAAGCCCTTGCGGTGTTAAGTGAATGGAAGAAATAGCGTTTTGAGCTTATAAAGGTTGGCTGTGCATAGTAGGTTTCATACTTTCTGAAAGCCTGCTTTCTTTTGGTGTTTTTGATTCCCCCAACCTGCTTAATAAGCTTCTTTGCAATCTGAATTGCATTTATATGCTCTGCAACCCACACATTTGCTCTTTCACCTATAATATTAAATTCCGAGAAAATCTCGCCGCTTCCGTAAACCTTTTCATCCTCAAAAGCAGGAAGTATTATAAAAAGGCGGTTATAATCGTTAAAGCCATCAAAACTAACCTTAATTCTGTTTCCTTCATTTTCAATGAAAACCTCGCCGAAACGGGTTAATAAAACAGCTCTGTTTTCTTCAAGCTTAACATCCTTGATGCTAATGGCGGTTTTAAGGAGAATTGTATCGTGAATTTTAAAAGAGCCGTGGCTCATATTAAAACTGTTTTCACCTATGCCGACTGCAAGCGCTGAATCGTCAACAGTGAAAATCTTTTTTTCGCCGAGGAAGATATTCAGAGTGCAGTATTCTTTTTCAAATCTAATCAATATAAGTCCTCTTTTCTATCAGAGCTACGGCATGAGCTGAAATGCCTTCGCCCCTTCCCGTGAATCCGAGCTTTTCCTCGGTTGTTGCCTTGACGCTGACCTGGGATACATCAATCAAGCAGGCATTTGCAATATTCTGCCTCATAAGTTCGATGTAAGGCTTCATTTTGGGTGCCTGGGCAATTAGAGTTGAATCAATGTTTTCAATATAGTATTCCGCTGCATAAAGTCTTTCGGCAACGGCACGAAGAAGCTTCAGCGAGTTTGCGCCCTTCCATTTTTCATCGGTGTCGGGAAACATACCGCCGATATCGCCCATTGCGGCTGCGCCGAGCAACGCATCGGAAATCGCGTGAAGCAAAACATCCGCATCGCTGTGACCGAGCAAGCCGAGTTCATACGGAATATCAACTCCGCCGATTATCAGCTTTCTGCCTGAAACGAGCTTATGAACATCATATCCATGACCTATTCTCATAGTTTTCTCCTTTTGAGTTTGGAGGGTTGAGGGTGGAGAGTGGAATTTCGGGTCACGACCAACGGTTCCCAAAATTTGTTTCGGCTTGGAGCGCCGACAAATTTTGACCGTTCGGCAGTTCTTATTGCTTCCTTCATCTGCCACAGGCAGCGGTCGCAAACGAACCGCTTCGCTCCGATTATATATCACGAAACACAATTAACGAAACTCTCAACTCTTTAAACTCAACTTTTAAACTCAACTCTTTAAAATATTTTCTGCAAGAGGAATATCCTCCTGGGTTGTTATTTTGATATTTGAATACGAGCCCTCAACCATTTTCACCTTCTGACCTATGAACTCTATGAGTTGGCAGTCATCGGTGAAATCCATATTTTCCTTTTCGGCTTTTAACAGGGCTTGTTTATAAAGTGCAAAATTGAATACCTGCGGTGTCTGAACTGAAAAGAGAGTGCTTCTGTCCGGTGTATCGATAACAAAGCCTTCACAGTCGATAACCTTTATTGTGTCCTTAACCTTAACACCGACTGCCGCAGCGCCGTAGTCCTTCGCTTCTCTTATGGTCTTTTCTATATCCTCGGCTTTAATAAGCGGTCTTGCGCCGTCGTGAATAATAATTAAATCACATTCATCAATCGTTTCAACGGCGTTTTTAACGCTTTTCTGCCTTGTGTCGCCGCCGATAACAAAGCTTACGCGCTCGTCCTTTATCAGCGAAGAAAATTCTTCAATATCCTGCTCTCTGACAGTTACAATTATTTCATCAATATCCGAAATATCAAGAAAGGCTTCAACACTTCTTTCAATAACGGTTTTACCTCCGATTTCAAGAAGCAGCTTGCTTTTTTCAATCTTCATTCGGCTGCCGCTTCCTGCACCGAGAACGATTGCAACATTATTCAAATCATTCCACCTCTTTCAAAGCGCTTAGCTCTTCTTCATTCGGGGTTACATATTCGGTGTTATAATTATCATAGATAACCATACCGAATTTTGCACCGTTTGGCTTATGAACATTTTTAATAATCGTGTAGTCAACCGCAACATTTGAGGAGGACGCCGCCTTTGAATTTGCTGCCGCAAGCAGCGCCGCTTCACGAATCAGCTTATCGGTGAACGGCTTCTCCTTAATCGCAGTAACAACAACATGGCTTCCCGGGGCATCCTTAACATGGAACCATAAATCATAGTTTTTGGAAAGCCTTAAGGTAAGCTCGTCGTTTTGAACATTGTTTCTGCCTACTCTGATTTCAAAGCCCTCTGTTGAAATAAACTTTTTCGGCTCAAGCTTTTTCGGTCTGTTCTTTTTATCTATTCTCTTGTGAATGAATCCTGCATCGTAGAGCTCGGCTCTGATTGCGCTTATTTCGCTGTCCGTCTGAGCACGGGAAAGCGCATCAATAACCGATTCAAGGTATGCAGCCTCCGCCTTCGCCTGATTTATAAATGCGTTAAGCTTAGTTTCAGCAATCTGCTTTTTGCGGTATTCCTTATAGTATTTCTGCGCATTCTGCACAGGTGTTAATGTTGGGTCGGCAGGAATGCGAACAACCTCATTGTTGTCATAAAAGTTTTCTAAATCATAAAACAGCGAGCCTTTTTCAAGTCTGTAAAGATTTGCATTAATCAAATCACCGTATACCTTGAGTTCTTCCTTATTTTTGCAATCCTCAAGCTCGTGCTCGCGATTAACAGCTTTTCTTACGGCTCTTTCCTGCAGGGTTGTTAAATGGCGGAATAAATCATTGCTTCTCTGCTTTATTCTTTCAAAATGCACCTGCTCATAGTAGAAATAATCAATAAGCTCGGAAAACTTATCAAAGCTTTTATATTCGCACAAATCACCGTACTGCATCGGCTTAAAATAGGTGAAATCCTTAGGTGAATCAAGAATAACAACAGTGGGCTCGGGATTTTTGATATGTGCTCTGAGCTCGCCTATGCTCATTCCGAATTCAACTTCCCTTGCAACAATCGGGGATATTCCCTGCAAAACCTCGCTTACGGCTTTTGATTTTTTCATATTAAGCGAATTGATTGCATTTTCAATTTTATATTTTTCATCGGTTAAAATATTCATTTTGTTTTGCTGAGGGGGCAAAACATATTTTAAGCCAGGCAGAACTTCTCGATAGGATGAAACAAATTCATCAATCTTTTTAACGCATTCAACAATAATTCCGTTTTCATCAACAAGAATAATATTGCTGTGACGCCCCATAATTTCGATAATAAGCTTAAAAACGACGGGGTCGCCGAGCTCGTTTGTTGCATCAAAAATGAAGGTTAGTATCCTTTCAAAGCCGTCCTGCTCGATATCCCTCAGCCTTGCAGAGGTTAAATGCTTTCTTAAAAGCATTGTAAGCATCGGGGGTTTTTTCGGGTTTTCAACATACTGCTTTGTGAGCTGAACTCTTGCGCTTTCAGCCCTTGCGGAAAGAAGAAGCTTTTTTGTTCCCTCATAGGTTTTGAACGTGAACAAGAGCTCCTCGCGCGACGGCTGATAAATCTTGTCAACGCGGAAGCCTTGAAGCTCGTTTTTTATTTCATTTTTAAGATGATATAGAAATATTCCGTCGAGAGCCACGTCAAAACACATTCCGCGATTGAAACATATTGTTATAAGCAATATGTTAATAATCGCTGCAAATGCTCCTCCTTCTCAATCAAAAATCCGGCAAAGCCTGCTTTTTCGATTGTTAATATGTTTAACAGTTATTCAACTGTGCTAATCGGGTTTTCATATGGTGCGATGATGAATTCAACATCGGTGAAAATGCTTTCAAGCTTATCTTTAAGCATTAAGAATGCTGCGTTTTCGGTTTCGTAGTGACCTGCCGAAATCACTGCAAAGCCCTTTTCTGCTGCATCAAGCATTTTGTGATACTTCATATCCCCTGTTAAGAAGCAATCTGCATTTGCCATTGCAACGGGTGTTTCCTCTTCGCAGGCACCGCCGCCGACAGCAACGGTTTTAATAAGCTTATCGGTTTTGGTAAACCTTATTCCCTTGCAATCAAGCTTATCTGCAACATACTCGGCAAAATCATCAATGCTCATTTCGCAGTCAAGCTCGCCTGCAGTAATAAACGAGCCCTCAACATTTCTGATATTTTTCAGCTCGAGTATTTCGGCAAGAGAATCGTTAATGCCGCCCTGCGCCATATCATAATTTGTGTGCGCGCTCACACCTGCAACACCTGCGTTTGCAAGGATATAAACAGCGCTGTCTGATTTAACGCTTTCAATTCCGCCGAAGATAATCGGATGGTGGGTTAATAGCATATCCGCGCCTACATCCTTTGCAAAAAGGCAAACCTCCTTTGTTGCATCAAGCGCCATAACGCATTTCTTAACCTCTTTTCTGAAATCGCCGATAAGGTGGCCCGAATTATCCCACTCCTCCTGAGTTTCAAAGGGCGCTATGGAATTTATATAGTCATAAATGTTTTTAACGGTTGTCATTGATTTTCTCCTCAACAGCGCTGATAACCTCACTAAAGTCTCCGCCGCTTTTCTGTTTATTTCTGAGATAATTTAAAAGATGAAGAAAATATCCTTCGTTTTCTTGGTTTATTTCGATTTTTCCGAGGAATAAATCCGTTTTTGAATATTGGATTGTTTTGCCCGTATAAACGCAGTCAAAAATACTGTAGTAATGCTTTTTATCCTTAACGATTATATCACTCTGAATTCCAAAGCCGTTATCAAAAAGAAACTGCCTTGCAATTTCGGGATGAGTCATAGGATTTAAAATAATATGTTTTTCTTTAAGCTTTGATATATCGCAGTTTGAAAGAATTTCGGAAATAAGCTCGCCGCCCATTCCTGCAATTAAAATATCATCAACCTCATCAAGATTAACCTTCTCGAGTCCGTTTGATAAAACACAGGTAATATTATCTTCAAGCTTATTCTCTTTAACAAGCCTTTTGCAGGAAGCAAGCGGACCTTCATTGATATCGCTTGCAACCGCGCTGCTTATTTTTCCGTTTTCAATAAGATAAACGGGAACATAGCCGTGGTCGCAGCCAATATCGGCAAGCCTTGCGCCCTGCCTGATTAGATTTGCCGCTGCGCTTAAGCGCTTACTAAGTTTCATAGTACACTACTCTCAATCATTTACACACCTCATCCACCGCAAGCGGTCCCCCTTCCCTTGGAGCGGGCGCCAGACCCTCTGTCAGCTACGCTGACATCTCCCTAACAGGGAGTGCCTCAAGGGGAAGGTGTGAG
>SVQE01000002.1 GCA_015065505.1 Oscillospiraceae bacterium | reverse complement strand
AGCAAGGCTGGCGCCTTACAAGACGCTTTAACACAGTATTTGTGAAAAAGGGACGGGCAAAACCTTGCTTGGTTCGATTCCCTAATGCCTAACAATACTGCAAACAATACGAATGGCGGTTATAACATTTGCCATATTAAACCGGTGTCCCAACTTCAATCAGATTTCCGTCAGGGTCGTAGAAGCGTATAACCTTCTGTCCCCAGCTGTGGGTCATAAGTCTGTTTACATACTTAACTTCGGGGTAATAGCTCTCAAGCTTTTCAACGAAGCCCTCTATATCGGCTTCTTCAAAATAGAGTTCGGTTGAATTGTTCTCGGGGATGATTTCTTTTTGCAGAAATTTTCTCCAGTATTTCTCTTCCTGAAGAACAAGCCCTTCGGTAAGAATCATATTTCCGTCGTTGTCAAGAATTAAATCAAGACCGAACAAATCGTGATAGAACTTCTGGGACTTTTCAATGTCTTTTACCACTATAAGCACATTCTTTAATTTCATATGTGTTTCTCCTATTCCCTCGACAATAACACCACGCATTCAACATGCGTTGTTCGCGGGAACATATCAACGGGGGTTGCTTCAAGTGCTTTATAGCCCTTTTCGTCGAGAATCGCCAAATCCCTTGCGAGGGTTGCGCTGTCGCACGAAACATAAACAATGCGCTTGGGGTTCAGAATTTTTATAACATCAAACAGCTCTTTATCGCAGCCCTTTCTCGGCGGGTCGAGAACAACAATGTCCGTTTTTATACCCTTTGCCTGAAGCTGCTTGGCGCCGTTTAACGCATCCGCACAGATAAACTGTGCATTACTTATATTATTTATTTCGGCATTGCGCCTTGCGTTTTTAATTGCGCTTTCAACTATTTCAATGCCGTAAAGCTGCTTTGCATTTTCAGCCATTGAAAGACCGATTGTGCCTGCGCCGCAGTATAAATCAACAAGCGTTTCACCGCCCGAAAGCGCGGCATACTGAATAGCTTTTGAATAGAGCTTTTCGCATTGGCTGTGATTAACCTGATAGAAGGAATCGGGTGAAATTTCAAATTTCTTGCCGAGCAGCTCATCGCATATTGTTTCGCTGCCGCGGATAATCTTTGTTTTATCGCCGAGAATAACATTGCTTTTCTTCGTGTTGACATTAACGCAAATGCTCTTCATTCCTTCAATCTTCTTAAGCTCTTCAATCAGCAGTTCTTTATTTGGCAGGCTTTCTGCATTAATAACGGCACACGCCATTATTTCGCCCGTTGCAACTGCTTTTCTTAAAAAGATATGTCTTAAAAGCCCCTTGCCCGTTTTTTCATCATAAGATGTTATATCTGCTTTTTTAACCCATAAAGCAAATGCTTTTATGCATTCTTCAAATTCTTCCTGCTGAAGAAGGCAATCGGCGCAGGGAATGATTCTGTGGCTCTTATAGGCGTAAAAGCCTGCTTTAAGCTCGCCGTTTTCTATATATACGGGATATTGCGCCTTGTTGCGGTAGTGGTTAATATCGTCGGCGCTGATAATATCCATAACGGGAACATCAAGATGCCCTATTCTTTTTATCGCATCAATGACGCGTTCTTTTTTATACTTCAGTTCTTCCTCATAGGTCATATTTCTGAGGGAGCAGCCGCCGCATTTTGAAGATACGGGGCAATCGGATTCAATTCTTGAGGGGGACTGCGAAATAAGCTCCTTAACGGTTGCTATACAGTAGCTTTTTGAAACCTTTATTATATGGGCAATAAGCTCGTCGCCAGGAACTGCACCGCGAACGAAAACCGCCATACCGTTATAATGGGAAACGGCACTTCCCTCGGAAGTCATAGCTTCGATATTCAGTTTTATCTCATCATTCTTTTTAAGCGCTTCCATACCATCACCCAAACTTAACCATTATATATGATATCATATATTATATAAAAGAACAAGAAAAAAATGAGAGGATTTGGCGTCCTCTCATTTTTATTTTATTTATTAATCCTCGTCGTCAATAAGAATGGGTATTCTTGTAAGCGGAAGCTCGAGCGTGCACTTTTTCTTATCCGTGTTAACGGAATCTGAGCCGTGATTTTCAAGCTCGGCATAAACCTTAACCTCGCCCTTATACTTCTCTTCGGTTGTGAAAACATAGATTGAGCCGTCGAGCGTAACCTTTGTTTTCTTAATCTCTTTATCGTCGATTTTTACGATAAGAGTATCCTCTTCGTGACCGTCGAGCGGAAGAGTGATTGAGATTTCAATTTTTCTCGGGTCTTTGTTAGCCTTTGTTTTAACGCTGACCTCTTTCCACTTTGATTCAGCAGTGCCGACTTTATTCTTATTATATGCGCGAACTCTGAATTTATAGCTTGTGTTCGAGGTTAAATCCTTAGCCGTATAAGTGGTTTTTGTGTATTCCTTTTCAAGATAGCTCCAGGTTGCGCCGCTGTCCTTGCTTATTGCAATCTGATAGCCGCTGCACGAAACCTTGCTCCAGCTGAGCTTCACTGATTTTTCACCTACATCCGAGGTTGAAAGCGATGAAACATTCTTCGGTGCATCGGGCGCGCCCTTTGGCTTTTCGGTTGTTGATTCGCTCTTTTTCGTTGTTGAATCAGAGCTTTTCTTGCTTGTTGAATCTGCTTTCTTGCTGTTTGAAGAACCGGCAGAAGTTTTGTTTTCGCCGTTATTATCCTGAGCAACGGTTACAGCCTGCGTTACTTTAACATATTTGTTGTCAACTATTGTTGTAAGTTCTTTGCCTTCGGCATCTGTTACAACCTCGGTAACGGTTTTGCCGTTGGTATCGGTTACAAGCTGCGCTTCAACCTCCTGAGTAAGATAATTTCCGTCTGCATCGGTAACCGCGTTTCCGTTTGCGTCGGTTACAAGCTGAGTTACATTCTGCGTTTTTGCGCTCTTGGCGCACGCTGCAAACGAAACAATTAAAACAATGGCGCACAGTGCGGCAATTAAGCCTTTTTTGTTTTTCAAAATATCACCCCGATAAATAACAAATGTTATTATAATAATAAACAGATTATTTTAACTGATTGTTAAATCATTGTAATTTTAAATTTAAAGCTTGCGGTTTCATTCGGGAATAGAATGTTTATACCTCTTTTATCCTCGATAATATCTGTTTCATCAGAGCAGTTTGAAATGCCCGTCCAGGGCTCGAGAGCAACAAAATCGGAATCATAGGCGCTCCAGATAAGAAGATTTGCCATATCCTGATATTCGATTTTAACTCCCCTGCCAGCTTTGCCGATAAGCGTTGCACATTTCGACTCAATATCATCAAAAATCATTGAATCCTTTTCGCCGAAAAGAGAATAATCCATCTGAATTTCATCGCTGTTTTCAAGGCAGTCAAAACGCTCATTTATGTCGATAATTCCCGTCCGGTGATTGGGACGCAGATATTTTTTAGTCATTTTCTTATCAAAAACAACCTTGTAATCATCAAAGCTCTCGCCCGATGTAAGAGGGCAGTTAAACGCTGGATGTCCGCCGATTGCAAATGGGAATTTTTCGCTTCCCGTGTTGGTTATAATATATTCTGTTGTAACAGTTGAGCCGATAATTGTGTACTTGATTTTTAGCTCGTAATCAAAGGGAAATGCCTTTTTGGTTTCGTCGCTGCTTTTCTGAATAAAGGTTATTGAATTATCAAACTGCTCAAAAACCTCAAACGGACTTATTCTTGCAACGCCGTGGCGCTTCATATTGCATTCCTTGCCGAAGGCATAGCCTTTGTGCTCGGGCAAAACGCCGACTATCGGGAAGCAGACGGGCGCCTGACCTGCCCAAACGGCAGGGTCGCCCTGCCAGAGATATTCAATACCGTCTTTTTTAAGCGAATTAAGCATTGCGCCTTCAAGACCTAAAATAACAGTTGCTTCTCTTGATTTTATTTCAAACTTCATATAAATCACCTTAGAATTAATATTGTTTTAATATAAACTAATTATATATTAAATTAAAATACAATGCAATATTGAAAAAATCGGCAATATAGTATAAAATAATATTAACCTTTTTGGCGGAGGAAAAATTATGAATTTAGGAGATTATATTCACGAGGCAGTTTTTGAAGAAAAGAACACCTATCTTTTCGATTTGTTCTGGGATAATTTTGAAGAGGACGGCTTTGTTATCACCGACGAGGATAATCACGAAATAGACTGCATATTCAAGGCAGTTGCAATTCAAAATCTTATCGGTGAATTTGTTTACAGACTTTATGATGAGGTTAACGAAACCGATTTTGAAAGTGTTGTTGAACACCTCGCAAACCTCGGAATTGCAGAGGACGAAATTATTGCATACTGCGAAAACGACCCCGAAATTGATGTTGATGAAGGCGACAATGCAGCAACAATTAAAAACGCGCTTGACTACACAACTCAGATTGTTGCGGACAAGCTGCTTGAAATGTTTTCACCAACCGATTTATTTGATTATTTCTTCACTGCAACATATGATTTTGAGCAGGATTTCACATTTGAATTTGAAGATACGGATGAATTTTTAGCATTTGTTGATTCAAATCAGGAAAAGCTCGACGCATACAAGGAAGAATTTATTTCAGTTCTTGATTGGATTGAAAGTGGAATGATAGTTTAATTTGTCGATTATTCCGACAAATTATAATGAAAAGTGAAAAATGAAGAGTGAAGAGTTTCGGTATCTCGGTTTCACCTCGGTCAATTAATTATTATTGTCTGAGCGCAGCGAGTAACATAAACTCTTCACTTTTAATTTTTAACTCTTAACTCATAAAGAAAAAGGATACGGTTGCCCGTATCCTTTTCCTTTTTTGCCTTAGTCTTCGTCGTCTCCGAGCTGGTCGAGTGATGTTGCAATAACATCAACTGTCTTATACTCTTCAACTTCAACAACAGGCTTGGTGTAAATTTCTTTCATTATATTAACCCTCCTATTGTTATTAATAATTCTGAACAAACATATCAGAGTAAATGATTTCGGTATCGTCACCCTTGGTAACAACGATGAATGACTTAGCTGTTACAGCAGCATCCTTATTCTTGATACCATAGTTGAATGCGAATTCGTTAGACTCTGTATTTCTTGTTCCGGCATGAACTGCCTTGATTGTTGCGCCGCTGCCTGCAACCTTGCCAACATTATCAAGGTCGAGCTCAGCATCTGTTAATGCTTTACCATAAACGAAACCGTAGTCGGTAAGAGTATATCCGTCAGGAACGTTTCTGGTTGCAACGATGTTGAACTTATAGTCAGAACCTGCGATGAGGTTTGCACCGATAACGGTTGTTGTTGCTTTCTCATCAACTGCTTCGTATACAGGATCAACTGTTACATCAGAACCAACATAGAATGTGTAGGTTGTTCCGTAAGCAACGATTGTGTCGCCAACCTTCCAAGCACTTGCAGCTGTGTCGCGAACTGTTACCTGAGTATCGTAAGGAATCTCGCCGTTAACGATGCCTGAAGGAAGAATTACTTCTGCATTTGTTGTTACAGTGTACTTCGGAACTGCAGCTTCTTCAATCTTCTCATAGGTTGCCCAGATAGTTGTTGATGCATCAAGAGCAAGGATTTCGTCCTTAGACTTATCCCAGCCTTTGAACTCATAGCTCGGATATGCAGGACCTACAAGATTATCAATGTCAGCAGCGATTGCAGCCTGATAATCAGCTACGTCCATATCCTTATACTGCTTAACAGTGTTGCCGTACTTATCAAAGAATGTTACGGTAATTGTTTCAGCAGCCTGGTCCTCAAATACAGGAGTGATTGTAATATCGGAAACAGCCTTTGCTGAATATGTTGCGTCCTTGGATACGATGTTGCCGCTGATTTCCCAACCAACGAATGTTGCGCCTTCAACAGGTGTTGCGGTTAAGGTGAAGGTTTCACCGTAAGCAAGCTTGTTAACTCCTTCTTCAAGACCCTTAACAGTACCGATATCTGACTTTTCAACTGTGATGTTTACGCCAAGAGCAGGATCTGTTGTAACAGTTTCTCTTGAAATCTCTTCATGACATACTGAGCAGTAAACAACAACGTCTTTTGAACCTGCATCCTTCTTGGTTGCGGGCTTAACATTTTCATCAACTGCAGCTGCAGGAGTATGAGCTGCATATTCTGTGTAATCTACATGAGTTCTTGAAATCTCATTCTTACATACTGTGCAGTATACTACTGAATCGTATCCGCCAAGGGTGTTGCAGGTTGAAGGAACATCGTTCTCCTTAACTGCTGTGCCTTCTGTATGAGCTGCATATTCTGTGTAATCTACATGAGTTCTTGAAACCTCATTATTACATACTGTGCAGTATACTACTGAATCGTATCCGCCAAGGGTGTTGCAGGTTGAAGGAACATCGTTTTCCTTAACTGCTGTGCCTTCTGTATGAGCAATAGGATCTACATAATCAGCAACATAGCTGTCACCGCATGTGCAGGTGTAGGTTGTGTAACCCTGAGCTGTGCAGGTGGGAGGAGTTACTGTCGGTACATAGTTATGAACATGCTCTAACTTTTCGCCTGTCTGAACAGTTGTATCAAAGCTCTTGTCGCCTTCTGTATAGCTGAACTTTGTAAGCTCAACCTGTTCCTCTGTAGCTACCTGAGTAACCTGTGAGGTTGTCTGAACTTCAACATCATTTGTGTGGTTTTCATCTCTACCACAAATGTAGTGAGCTGTTACCTTACCTGTTTCTGTGTTGAGAGTATCCCAATCAACAGAATCGATAGCATATGCGTGACCTAATGCGTCAACATAATCAGCAATGTATTGCGGATTGTCGCATCCATCGTTCTGGCAGGTGTAGGTTGTGTAACCCTGATCTTCACAAGTGGGAGCAGTTACAACAGAAGTATAATTATGAACGTGAGCAACAGGCTCTTCGCCCTTATTTGTGTTCTTGCCCATGAATGTCATCTTCATTGAACCGGGGTTCTCGCCGTTGGGAGCATAAGTTGTTCCGTTTTCTTTTGCAAGACCTTCGCTCTTCTTACCAAAGAATACTGCGTTGTTAAGTTCGCTGTCGAATTCACCTGTGGGATCCTGAAGTGTGAACTGAACGGGCTTTGTGTCGTCTGTAATTGCGAATACGAATGTTGCAACGATGAACTGGTTGTCATAGGTGTAACCGTCTTCATCATCATATGTGCCATTCTTAATATCGAAGAAGCCGTTTGAAGAATCAACTGAGCTTACGTCAACATAGTCGCCTGAGCAAACAAGAGTTGCGGTCATCATGTCATCGCTCCAACCGTCGTCTGCAACAGCATTCGGGTCTTCCTGAATGCAGCTTAAGTCGCCGAGAACGGTGTCGTTCATGCCGGCATAAAGAGTGCTTGCTGAGAACTCTGCAACAGGGCTTTTGAATCCGGCAACTTCTGCCTGGAAGCCTGCAGGTAAACTGTCTTCACTTGCAAAAGTAAAGTAAGTCTTTTTACCTGATTTGTATGAGCAAATACCTGCAGGTGAAATGTTATCAGAATATCTGATATTAACATTACCTGATGCAGCAATAGCTACATTATCAAATCTGATTGTTACTGCGAAAAGATCGCCTTCGCCGAGAACAATATCCTCATCAGCAGGGTCTGCTTCCCAATACTCATTGTATGTGGTCATATCATCAGCCTTAGCTGTGAGAGTACCGGTTTCTTCGTCGTACTGAATCGGGAAAGCTTTTAAACCTGAACTCTGATAACAAGTTGAGGAAGAAGCTGATTTCTCAGTGGGATCTGTTTGTTCGTCTGCATCAAAGAATGATGAAAACTGAAGCTGTACGTCGGGTTCATAATCGCCGACTGCTGCCGATGCAACGATGGGCATCGACGAGGTAATCATAAGTGCAGCAATAGCACCTGCAATTACCTTTTTAATTGATTTTTGCATTTGAATTTCCCTCCAAATATTTTGTGTTACTGAAATTAACTATTAATCAAGTGAAAGTGCTGAATATTCAATCGCTGCATCCGCCATAAAGTCAACAAATAAGCCTGCATCCTTGAAGTTAACTTCACTATCCGAACCTTCAAGGTTTGCATAGGTGTATGTTGTTCCCATATAGTCAACAAACATACCTGCATCTTTAAAGTTGATAACGCTATCGGATGATTCATAGTTACATACTATAATAGGTATGTTAACATTTGAAATATCACTTTCGCCGCTGAGAGTTACTGTGCGATTAACGGTTGTGTCGCCTGTTAAGGTGAGCTCTGTGGTTCCCTTGGGAACCTGTGCTGTGAAGGAGCCGTCTGCAGCACTTTCTGCAACCTCTTCTTCACCGAGGAATACCTTAATTCCGCCAACGCCGTATGTTCCGCTTGAACCTGTGCGATTTTGGGAAATAGTTATTGTTCCCGTAACAGTGATAGTTTTAACTGATAAATCGGGCGACATATCGTAGCTTAGTGTCGGATAATAATCTGATGTTGCCGTTACGGATGTGCAAACATATGCTGCATCAAATCCGTATTCATATGAAGAACCGACAAATGTAAGCTCGGGGTCTTCATTAACAGCGAAGAAATCAGAAAAATCGCCGTCCGTATTAACAGTTACCTGCATTGTTATCATTACTTCACCATCTGAAATTGGGGTATTATTTTCGCCTGTTGAAGCAAGAATAACAACAAATGAATTGCCTTCATTTTTAATTCCGCCGCATTTAAATCCTTCGTTATCGTCTGCTATGGTTGAAACATCTGTGATAGTTATATCAGCAGTGTATTCAGCCGTAAGCTCGAAGAATGAAACTGCAACCATACCTGAAAGGGTTATATCCACGGTGTAATTTCCTTCTTCAAGGATATCGCCGCTTGCACTTTCACCGTTTTCTGCGGTGAAAACTGCCTGGATAAACGGGCTTTCCGAGCCCATACCGCCCTCAGCAAGAACTGAGAGGGGCATCATGGAAATAATAAATATAAATGATAGGGCAGTAATAAACAATTTAGTAATCTTTTTCATATTATCACTACTCATTTATTTCTGTATTTTGTTTCGGAAGGGAGGGTGCCTCCCCTCCGAAATTTTAATTTTCAGTCAAGAACGCATTAATCCTGTGTCCACTCAGCATAGGTGATTGGTGCGTTGTCCATAAAGTCAACGAACAAGCCTGCATCCTTGAAGTTAACAACGTTGTCTGAACCTTCAAGGTTTGCATAAGCGTATGATGTTCCCATATAGTCAACGAACATACCTGCATCCTTAAAGTTGATAACGCTATCCGATGACTCGTAGTTACATACGACAATCGGAACATTGATGTCTGCAACATCTGAATCGCCTGTAATGGTGATAACTCTGTCTACAGTTGTTTCGCCTGTGAAGGTAAGAGTTGTTGTTGCTTCACCCTTCGGAAGAGTAATCTCGAATGAGCCGTCTGCTGCGGATGTGCCAACAACCTCATCACCAAGCTTAATATCGATTCCGCCAACACCGTATGTGCCGCTTGAACCAGTTCTGTCTTCAGAGATTGTAACCATACCTGTTACAGTGAACTTGCTGTTCTCTTCGCCTGTGAACTTGGTAAGATTATTCTCAGCCATAACAAGATGTGACTTAGCGGTGTAAACCTCGGAAACCTTAGCGGTCTGCTCTGTTGCAGTTTCAACTGCAGCACCGAGAGCGTTTACATAAGCTGCCCAGGATTCATCTGTGTAAGCCTTGTTGCCTTCTGCATCTTCGTTAACAAGAGTTCCGTCTGCTGCACGTGTTCCGAAGCCGAGGTTTGTTCCCTCTGCTACAGAAACAGTGTAAACATCAACATTATCTTCTTCGTTATCATCCTTTGTTGAATATTCAAATCTGATGGTTTCGCCGGTCTTTGTTGCAGTGAAGTTTGCATAAGAACCGCCGATTGCATGGTGATCTGAAATTTCAGCTTCAAGTCTGCCGCCGATATAGCCTCTGGTGTTAGCCTGAGCTCTTGCATAGTAATCATTGAAGCGGTTTACAGCCATCTCGATTTCCATCGAAGATCTGTCTGTTACAGGAGTCTGCTTTCTGGTTCCATCCTCATTATAGATGATGTTGCCCTCGCTGTCCTTAGCATCTTCATACCAGATGAGGTTTTCAGCTTCATGAGCAATCTGAACCATCTTTTCGTAGGTTGCAACATCGTAGTTAACGCTGTTGGAATCTGCGCTTCTTACTGCTGTAACTTCGTCTGCAACACTCTGAGCACCAACGGGCTTAAGAATCTTGGAGAAGATTGAGTTATAGTAGTTAAGAGTATCAATACCCTGCTGATAAGCACCACGGTAGTCTGTGCCGTCGTTAGGCTTAATAACAGTTTCGCCTGCTGCAAACTTAACAACCCACTTGTAGTTACCGTTGTCATATCTGTCGTCGGAGTTAACCTTGTTACCGTCAGCGTCTCTGTATACGAACTGCTTCTGGAGATATACAGTGTTTCCGTCCCACTTAACAATGTGGTCTTCATCCTTAACAGGAGCATAGTAAGGAGCACCAACCTTAGTGCCTTCTTCCTCACCGTCTACCCAGTAGGTTTCTGTATCCCATTCGTAGCTGTATTCGATTTCGTTAGCAAGATACCAAACTCCGCCGTACTTAACAACATCCTGACCTGCTGAGTCCTTACCTGTTGCAGGATCGCCTGCAACAAGACCTACAACATCACTATCTGTTAAAGCAACATTGCTGTAGATAGGCATTGTGAGTTCCTTGTTGAGATAATAGATATCTCCGCTCTTATATGCGCCTGCAAGAACACTTGCAGGAATCTGAGCCTCTGTTGCAGGAACATATGCTCTGTCGCCGCCATGGTTGGTTGTTTCTGATGTTGCAGCCTGAGTAATCTTTGTTGAGCTGATCTTTGAAGCTGCTTCAACAGAAAGAGCTGTAGCTGCAAGCTTGTTAGCCTCTGTCATAGCATCAATGATTGCATTATAATCAGCTGAAGTTGTTCCGTCGAAATCAGTGAAGTCGGACGGACGATAAGAAGCCATCTTTGTAATTTCTTCCTGAGTTGCTTCGGTTAAGCTGTACTGGTCGCTCTGGTCAGCAACATAAACATCTGATGAAACAACCATCTTGTTTCCGCTTTCGGGAATGAATGCAAGATTGAGCTTGTATGCATCCTTCTGAGCCGAAACACCGTTTCCGTCATATGCAAGAAGGAAGTCATAGTTCGAAGAAGCTTTAGCAACTGTTGAACCGTGGTTGTTGAAATAGAAGCCGCTGAACGGAGTTACAAAAGTAATAGCGTCCTTGGTTTCGCCAACAAGAGTTGCGTTCGGGTTAACAAATACGTTCTGATATACATATCCGTCGCCCGATGCGGTTCTCTGAACACCTGTTACGATGCCTGCTTCGCAAGCCTCGGCAAATGTGTAGGTAACGTGTGTACGCTCTGTTACGCGCTTAGCATTGAATTCAGCTTCAATGCTTCCGCCTTCGCCTTCCATAGCGTCGAGTTCAGCTCTTGTGAAGCCTCTTACCCATTCGCCGTCATCAATACGGTAGTCATAGTAATCTCTGTTAAGAAGGTTACCTTCGCTATCGATATAAGCATATGCCATAGTTGAAGTTGTGTTGTTTGCCATTGTTGACAATGAAGAATCAACAGTTGTTCCGCTAACTGCATAATACTGAGTTCCCTCATTGATGAATGCAACAGCACCGTTATACTTACGGCTGCTTGAGCTGTTACCATTGTAAACTCTGATAGAATACTTATTAACGATTCCGGGATCTGCTGAAGGAATAACTATTGTCTTGGGAACTGAAGCAATAAGGTTGTTGCCCTGTCCGCCTGCATTTGAGTTAACAACTTTAGCGTCGCCTGAACCGAATGTTGCGCCTGCAGTGTTGTTACCTGCAGAAGCGTTAACATACTTATACTTGGTGATTTCATCGCCGTTCTTTTCAGCATTTGAATCCGGATAAAGAGCTGTCTGCCATGAACCGCCTACAGTAATAACAAGATATGAATAAGTTGTTATGTCAGTCGGGAATATGTAATTGCCGTTTGCTGAGGGCTTGCTGCCGTTTGCAGTGAGCTCGCCTTCATACATATTATAAGTTACAGCAACTTTATATACATATGTGTCAGCTCTGTTGAGTGTGCTTCCGAGAACCGGAATTTTAAGGGATTCACCGGGTGAAAGAATTCCGGTTGATGCACCTGAGAGATAAACGTTTGTGTAGCCGTCTTCGTTTGTGATTTCAGCGCTCTTAATCTCTGCGAAGTATCTGGGCTCTCTCTGAACCTTCTGGTTCGGTCCCGGACGGTAGAATCTGTTAAGACCGATTGAAGTGTTTGTAATTGTTAAATAGTTACCTGAACCGAGTGATGTGTTACCTGTCATACCCGAGTATGAAGGAACATCAACCTTAGCGGTTACAGGACCAAAGGTATGGTCTGAAAGCTGAGGAACAAATGAGGGGATGAAGTTATTTACAGCCTTAACTGCAAACATTGCACCCTGCCATCTGTCGCCGCTCTTTGACCAATAATCATTAACACCGAATGCCTCAACAAGATTTGAAATAAGTGTGCTGAGAACGCCCTGGCTGTTGAATGCGCCAAGTGTATCAACATGAATAAGTGAGTTAAACGGTGAAGCAGCACTTGTGTTGCTTGATGAGTCGCTGTCGAAGTAAGCAGCGCTTGTAGGAATTACGTTCAATGTCTGGTTGGTGTACTTAGGACCGAAAATAGCATTTGCTGTAGGAGCAACTACATAGTCATAAAGAGCAACGTCTGCACCTGTCTGAGTAGGTGTTGAACTGATAATATCAATAACCTGCTTAATGATATTGGTAATTCCGCCGCCGTTAGCACTTATATCAAGGAAGCCTTCAATAACCTTTGTATAGATAAGGTCGTATGAATTGAATCCGCCGTATGTTCCGTTCTGAAGAGAACCTAATACGGGAAGAAGTGTGTTAGCGATTGTATCAATGTTCTGCCAGATTGTTTTGCTGAACGATACTGTGCACTTACCGTTGCTGTCTACGCATCCGAGAAGAGCTGCAGCGCCCTTACCCATGATTGTGTCTGAACCTGAACCCTGTGAGTTTTCAAATTCATCTGTTGAAGCGTAGTAGCAAAGTACGGAGTTGAGAAGTGTGAAGATTGTTGTCTGGTCCGTTGTCGGATCTGATGTGTAAACGCTCCACTCTGTTCCGTCGTCCTTACGAACTGTTACAACTGACTGAAGAAGGTAGCCTACTGCGTCACGAGCCATCGGCATAAGAACATCCTTGAAGAGCTCTTTCTTACCGTCTTTGTCGAGGTCGATATTTGCAACAAGAGCACCGTTTTCAACCTTATACATTGATGAGTAATCCTTATCGGGGATTACATATGATAAGTATTCAGCAAGAGCTGTAACTGCAACGCCCTCTGCGTCTACGCAGGTATCCCACTCATCATTATGAATAACATCTGTAATGCTGAGCTGCTTGAGGCAAGAGATAAGAAGCGGAAGTGCTGCTTCTTCAAAGTTAGCCTCTGAAAGGCTGTTTGAAGCAGTTGCATCAGCGCTCGGGTTCTTAGCATAGAATGCGCCGAGAATGTTCTCGTCAGCTGCATTTGCTGCATACTCAAATACATGAACTGCGTTTGAAACGAGTGTTGAAGCGATAGTCTGTGAATTAACTCCTGAAGTTGTTGCAAGAGCAGGACGGCTAAGGCTTACGAACTCGCCGTTAACAGTCATACCGATGTTGCTGCTGTCGGGGAAGATATCCTTAACGCCTGCAACAAGAGCATTGTTGAGTGCTGCCGGAATGCTGTTATAATCGTCAAATGCGGTTTCAAAGAAGTTCTTGATGTTATAGAAGCCTGTTTCAGCAAAATAAAGGTTGATAGGACCTGTCTGCATATCGAAGTAAAGGTCTGCAAGAGGACTGTAACGAAGCTCAACAAAGAGCTTGGTTGCATTAATATCTCTCCAGTTATTCTTCGGGTCTTCAACTCTTGTTCTGTCGAACTCGTAGGTTTCTTTAACTCCCTTAAGGAAGTTTTCTGCAGAAGGAGTTACACCTTCTTTATACTGATAGTCGCCGTATACGTCTGCTGCCCATGCCTGAACGTTTGCTGAAGTATAGTTCTGTTTCCATGCATCTGCATTGGAATCAGACTTAACCCATCCGTCGTGAGCAGATTTCCAGTTGTAGTAGCTTCTATCGAAGTTAGCAATCTGTCCTGCGAATACTTCTGAATCAACTTTTCTATCGTAGTCAACCTCAAGAAGTCCGAGTGTCGGCTCAAGAACTGTCTGCCATGCAATTTCAAAAGCGTTGAATGCGATTGTGTTAGCACTGTCTGTCTTTTCAACAGTTAATGTCTTGTCGCCGTATGTGAAGAGAAGAAGATTACCGTCGCTTGTTCCATCCTCATTGAGGTCATATCTGAGGTTGGGGTCGCAGTAGAAGCCTTCTGCTGCGCCTTCGTTTGCATTAACAGCTGCAACAGCGTCTGCATAGCTTAAGTTATCACTCTTCATATAACCGTTGATTAAGAACCAACGTCTTGCTGAACTATCCTTAACATAAACAGTTTCGCCGTTTTTGTCTTTAACAATCTCACCGTAGTTTTCAGCATTTCTGTCAAGCTGAATCTGAGCTACCTTGTTTGAATATGTTACCTGAACATTAATCTTCTGAAGAAGCTCTGAAGTGAGCTTGCCGAATAATTCGTTATCGAAATCCCAAGCCTTCTGGTCTTTGCCGTTGTTAACAAAAGCCTGCTTGAAGGTTTCAACCTGAGCCTCTGTGTACCAATCAGTGTTTTCCCAGATAAGGTTTGCAACAATGTTGTAAACAAGGTTTGTCTGATAGTTGTCCCACATATTGAGGGGATCTTTAAGCATATCCCAAAGATTAAGGAAGTTGCCGATAAGACCAAGGTTAAGGTTACCTGTTACAAACTGATTAAGAACGTTCTTTCCGCCGTAGTCGTTACAGTGCATATAGATAAGCTTTGCAACAGTAATGATAACCTTCTTAGCATCATTCTGAGATCTGTATGCAACGCCGCACTTTGAAACAACGCCGTCGGTTGTTGAAGTGTTGAGGTCGTAAACAGCGCTCAAATCAATGTTCTGAACATCTCCGCCTGCCCAGTTCTTAAGTGACTGACCGAGAACCTTTTTATTCAGTACGTCTTCCTGAACATATCTGATAAGATCAAGAACACCGTCAATGCTGTCAACATATCCCTTGATTGAGATATCGCCGATAACGGGTACATTGTAGGTGAAATTGATTCTTGTTGTTCCTCTGGGCTTGATGTCACCGAGGTCAACATTCTCCATAATCTGCGGGAGATATAAATCTGCATAATCCAAAATAGCTTCAGCTGTTTGATTATCGGTTGTTTCTGCCCATGCAAGGAAGTTTGCTGCTAAGTTATTATCGTGATAATCTTCGGTAGACTTAGCAAAAACTGACATTACACCGGTGAAACCGGAAACAGCCAATATAGCAGCGAGGAATAATGCAACAAGTTTTTTTGTGAAAACTTTAGATTTTTTTAATTCCACTTTAAATTTTCCTCCAAATTAAAGATTTACGAATAATGTCTGTTGATTTGCGGAACGTCGCAATCTCTGACCCCGCTGTAACAATATCACAGTAGATTGAAGGCAATGTCAGCCTCCGCGCTGAAGCAAAAACGCTTCATCAACAGCGCATATCACGCAACTATATTAAATCATTTATTTAGTATAAAGTCAATAATTTTATTTAATTTTTATCCAATTAATATAATCCGCTCGGATTTTGTGAACATTTTGTTAATTTTTTGTTGACATTTCGGACATCTGACCAAATTTTCCTGTTAAAAATTAACATTTTGTTTACAATTATTTTACATTGTGTCAATACTTTTGAGCAGATTTTCGTCCTTTTTTGTGTGCGCAAAATGCATATTGCAGGGTGAAAATAATGCCGATTAAACGCTAAATTTAACAAAAATCAGAAATTTGATTAAGAAATTATTAACTAATTGTTAAAAACCTATTGACTTATAATTTTTTATCTGTTATAAATATAATTGACATTGTTCGTGCGCGTGAGGCAAGAAAACCCTAACAGCCCTCACGCGTTGGTATAAGTCGTTAGTCGCGAAAACGACTTGTGCAAAATCATTCAGAAAAGGAGAGATGATAATGAAAACGAGCAAAAAACTCCTCAGCCTGTTTTTGGCTGCGGTAATGGTTGTTTCAACATTCAGCGTTGGTTTTACCGCCTTGGCAGCAGACGGCAATAAAACCGACTCTAATTCTGCTTATTGGAACAACAACACCGATGCGGAAGAGGCTTTTAAAGCTATTGACGCATTAATTAACAATTATGTTCCCGAAATTGCGAACATTGAAGCTGTTAAAAACATTCTCGAGGGAACCCTCGGTATGGAAGTAACAGACAGCACTTCGCTTTCAGACATAATTGCCGGCGTATCCCCCACCCTCATGAATTTACTTGGTGGCTCGGGAGATAAACACGCAGTTATAACAAAGTATTATAAAGAGAAGGGCTATGGAGACGATGCCGATGATATGTTTGACAAATGCTCGGCACTTGGTCTTTACGATTATCTTAACGATGAAAATGCAGCCCTTGATTTCTATGCTGTTTATGAATTCTGCGAAAAGTATATTGATTCAGAAGACGCTGAAAGAAAAGAGTTTGCAACAACAACTCTTCCCAAGCTTAAGGCTCTTCTTCAGAAGCATCTTGACGCTTACAACAAGTTCTACGATGAAAACGATGATATTCAAGGCACTGCAAAGCTTGACGATTATTGGGTTCAGGCTGAGAATGCAGGAATCGTTTTTGATGATGATTTAACTCTCTATAAGCTTGAAAACACCGAAATCGGCGGAACAAAGATTAAGGATATTCACAAAACAGACCACGACTGCGATATCAAGATTGCTTATGATAATATGTATCTTGACTTCGAAGGCGCTCCTTTCCAGATAGATAACATCGCTGCTGCACTTTTCTATCAGAATAAGCCTGAATATGTTGACGGTATTTTCTACCTTTATCTTGCAACTCTCGGCGGAGCAGATGTTAAGTATAACGGAACAACAATCACCGTTTCAAACTATAAGACCGTAATCGGCAACAGCAAGAGCTACGCTGAATTCTGCACCGAAAAAAGTTTCGAGCAGAATAATGAAAGCGCAAGCGCTTATGATGCATACTGCTTAAATGAGGTTTATAACACCATTTTTGACGGCTCAACCGCTGCTGCAAATCTTGGTGCCGGCGAACTTGCATCTCCTTACTATAATGCTATTGCTCTGGGCGCTCTTGAGTTTACAAAATCATACGACACAGAGGCATACAGCTCTGCAAAGGATTTTGTTGATGCTCAGATGATTACCGATGACCAGATTATTGCATACTATAACTATGTTAAAAACGGCGGAAAGCTTGACGACTATGTTCAGGACGGCAGCTGTGCATTCAGCGAATACACACGCGGCTTCTTAAGCAACTGGCTGACAGGAAGCTATTTCAGCCTTATGGTTGACTTTAACATCGGTAAATGCACAAGCGAAAGCGAAGCAATCACCGTATTCAAAAACATCGGTCTTAACAATATTTATGATGAGTACGGCAAATTCAGAGCAGACGACTGTACTCAGGTAATGATTGAGTATTTCGATAAAACATATCCTTCATCAAACGCTACTCCGATGTTTGATATCGTTAGCTTTTTGCTTCCTTCTGTAATTATTCAGAAGCTTCAGGGAAAAACAGACGCTGCATTCGGCTTCCCCGGAACTGCAAACGTTAAATTCTTCTATGAAGACATCAAAATCAGAGAAACCGTAAGAGGTTTGATGAGCGATGATAAATACTCATACAGCGAATTCAAAATTCCCGAGGCATTTACAGTTGATATTGTTAATGAGAAAATCAACGGTTTTCTTGATTACCTCAAGCCGGGTTCAGAATACTATGATCTTGTTGACAGCCTTTTGAACAAGCTTCTCACTTCTAACATTGATCTTTATTCATCACTGTATAACATCTGGCTGAATCTCTATGAGAATCCCACTGAAACAGTATTCAACCTTCTTCCCGTTCTTGTTATTCTTGTTGACGAAATAGTTGTTCCCTGGGTATTCAATGACAAGGCTCCCGATGACAACTACCTTTATCCGATTCTTGTAACAGGTCTCTTCGGTGATACCGGCGGTATTGAAGCATTAAAGAAGATTTCTCAGGAAAGCGGCGACACTTCAGTAGGTTTAGGCAACCTTGCATTCGACCTTAACAAGGTTATTCCTTCAATTCTCAACTGGTTGCTCGGAAACGACGATGCAGCTATTGCCATCGTTGGAACATACACCGAGTATGCTGACGGCGTTGACACAAGCGTTCCTGTATTCACAAATATCTATGTAGCAGATAAGGCAATCGCAGGCGCTCGTCTTAACGGCGGACTTGCAAAGGTTCTCAAGGAAAAAGGCCTTGATGAAAACCTTGCTGCAGGAATTGATGAAGCAGTAACCGAAATAGCAAGCTTCGCTCTTGATGCAGTTAACGAGTATCTTGATAAATACGGCGAAGATGAAAGATACGACACCTCAGGTGCGGTTATCCAGAAAGGACTTAACAACATATTTGTTGCACTTCCCCAGGTTCTCGACATCATGGGCAAGAAGTTCGTCAAAAAATATGATATTAAGTCAGACTGGTCACTTTCATATAAAGTTAAGAATGTGATGAACGATAAAATCGGTAAAGAGCAGAAGCAGAACATTGTTCTTGACGGCTTCAAGGCTCTTGCAACCGAGAATGATTCTGCAAAGGTTCTTGAATACTTTGTAGATACTCTTATCGGCGAATGGATGAACCCGATTATCAGCATCCTCAACGATACAATCAAAGACTCCGACAACAAGATTTCTTCAAATCTTGCACTTGTTCAGGGACTTCTTGATGCACTCGGCGGCTTCGGCGAAAAGAGTATTATCACAGATGTATTCAACGGCTTATTCCAGCTCAAGCGCAGCGACGCGGCTTCCTTCACACTTAAGAAGAGAGATAACGGCTTCGTAGGCTTCAGCACCGAAAGCGGAATATTCCTTCTTTCAAATATTCTTTATAAAGACGAAGCAGGAAAAACAAAGGGACTTATCCCCTTCATAACAACTCTGATTAAAGCAGATCAGGGCAGCGCAGACTACAACATCGGTAATGTAACAAAGACCACTGCTCCTCTTCTTGCTTCTTCAAGCAAAGCAAAATCTGCTGTAGGAACAGATTACAGCAAGCTGCTTTCAGCAGAAAACAAGAAAGCTGCAAAAGAGCTTGTTACAGCACTTGATTCAGTTCTTGCATCTCTCCTTGAAAATACAAAGCTCAACGGTTTCACCCTTGACAAGACAGATAATATCTTAAGCGCAGTTGTAACAGTTGCTTCGGCATACTTCGGCGCTAAGAATACAAACGATATAGTTAAGCTGCTTAATAACTACTTATATTATGTTGCAGGCGAAACCAAGGCTAACCCGTCAAAGGACGGCAAGATTGGCACAGCACCTAAGAACGGTGATGTTGACAAGAACAAGGTTTACACATCTGCTAACCTTTCAAATCTTGTTATCCAGACATATTCACTTGTTGAAAACATTGTTGATTACCTGTTCTACAACAAGAACAGCGGTTTCCTTAAGGACAGAGACCCGAATATGCTTCTCGCAGACGCAGCATACGGACTTATCTCACCCGACGCAGTTGCAGTTCGTCTTTCGGGCGATTACAGCAAGACAGCTAATGTTCTTCTTGATGAAGACAGACTTAACTGGAACTCCTTTAAGGTTGAAATCACCGATGTAAACGAAAAATCAGGCTCATACAATACTAAGGACTACTTGAAGTTCGGCTTCTCAAAGGGCGACAAGGAAGCATTCTACGATGCTCTCGGCGAAGCTCTCAGCCCGATTGCAGGAATCGTTGGCGCAGTTCTTACAGCTTCTTACACAGACGCTGAAAAGAGCGGCAACTACTACAGCGAGCTTGTTTACCCGATATTCAGCAGCATTAACGATGCTCTTGGCGCAAAGGGCGTTATGAGCCCCTCGGCATTCAACAAGGCATCAGCTTCCGAAAAGCTTATAAAGGGTATTATCACTCCTATTTCAGGCGCACTTGATACCTTCTATAAAGCACCTGCGTCCTTCCTTCTTAACTTCATTAAGGGCGTTTGCGGAGTTCTTGAGGATGAAACCTTCACGGCAATCTTCAAATCACTCACCGCACCTGTTGCAAACCTTATTGAAGGCGCTGCAAATGTTGTTAACTATCTGTCACCGACACTTGCATACGTAATTCTTGACTTCAAGGATGCAGTTTCATTAGAAAAATTACTTAAGATTACACTTCCCGAGAAGGATGTTGTTGTTTCACTTCTTAATAACATCGATGCTATTAAGAACCTTATCACAATTCCTTCAATCAACTGGGGCAAGGTTGCAAATGCAAAATCACCCGAAGAGGTTCTGCTTCTTATCTACGGATTTGCAGTAGACACAGTTCTTTCGCTTGATTCGGTTAAGAACATTATCGATTCTCTTGCTCCCGGTTTAACCGAAATGCTTTCAAAGCTTTCAGCTTCCGAGATTCTCAGAATAGCAGCTGAGGTTATCGCTGTTGTTCAGAGCCCGACAGAAGTTTACTGGACCTTCACCGAATACGCAAGCAAGCTCACAGGCTCATTCTCATATCCCAGAGGAATTCTTCCCTCAGAGGCAAACAATGCAGTTGACCAGCTTGACGACCTTGTTGCAAATGTATTCCCGCTGCTCAACTCACTCGGTGTAACCGACATTGAAGGTCTTGACGCACTTATCAACGATAAGCTTTACACAAACGAAATTCTTACAACAATCGCAAAAGCTCTTTACGGCGCACTTGAAAACGACACTGTTACATTAGTTCTCAGCGCAGTAAGCACCGATGTTTCAACCAAGGGCTTTGCAAAATACTTAACAGATAAGAGCTACGGCACAACATATTCAAGCGCTGCTGCAACTCTTAAGAAGGCTAAGAGCTGGAAGAATGTTAAATCTCTCAACTGGGGATTCACAAACGGTTCTTCAAAGGCTCAGGCAGGATTTATCAAGGGTCTTGCAGCTATCCTTCGTCCGTTCAACAATGTTCTTGCAGTTCTTCTTGCAGAAGGCACACTTGATGCTGATAAGCTCGACATTGAAGGTCTTATCAAGAACCTTTCATTACAGGGCTCAACACCTTACGCTGCAGACAGCGAATACGGCGGAACTATTGATTACAAGCTTAAGGACGGAACCTTCACACTTGAAATCAGAAGCAACGCTAAAACAAGCAATAACAAAGCAACACCTAAGAGCGTACTTAAAGTTAATGTAAGCGAAATCGTTAAGGATTTCGAAGACCTCTTCAGTGATGCTGACTGCGGTACAAACGGATATGAAAGCGCAATAATTCCGATTCTTGAAGCTTTCATGTGCAAGGATGTTAAAACCTATAAGCAGTACAAGGCTGATTATAAGAAGGCTAAGGATAATCTTCTTATAGATGTTCTTACACCTGTTCTCGGACTTGTTAAGGATGTTGCAAACAATCCGTTCGACACAATCACAAAGATTCTTCCGAACGTTGCTTACTTCATCGACAACAACGGCTTAACTCAGGCAATCGGCAATCTTCTTGCTCCCATCACTGCCAAGGACGGCGTTCTCGGCGTACTCAAGAAGAACGGCATTGATGTTGACAAGATTGTAAAAGACTTAACAGGCAAGAGCCTCGGCAAGATTGTAACCGATGCACTCGGTCTTAAGAATGTTAAGCTCAATATCGAGCTTAACAACCTTGCAGCAACCAATGTTCAGGATATAGTTGTTCCTCTTGTTCAGAAGCTTCTCAAGGATAACCTCGGATTAAAGCTTCCCGATTTCGACTTCAAGACCATCGCAAGCCACGGAACTCTTAAGACCGTAGCAAGCAAGGCTAAGAACGATAAGGGCAAGTTCACAACCAAGCAGGTTACTGCAAATCAGGGCGAAGTTCTTATTGCAGTTCTCAGATATGTATCCGACGTTCTCATTAAGAATGCAGCTCCTATCAAGAAGCTCATCACAGGCATTGACGCTGTTAAGAAGAATGCAACAATCAAGAATATCGTTTCCTCTGTATTTGCTCAGATTGGCACTGCAGGCAAGGACGATATAGTTCGCGCAGTATTCTACTTCTTAACCGAAAGAGCTACAGACAGCTTCTTCGATTACAGAGAATTCCAGTACAAGGATGGCTACGAATTCTCCTTCGGCAACATGGATGAAAACTTCTGCCGTCAGCTTGCACCAATGCTCGACGGACTTGTTGGCGGACTTCTTGAAGGCGGCCTCGGCGGTCTTGTTGAAGAAAAGCTTTACACAGATAGCCTTGTTGCTAAGCTTGCTACCGGACTTTACGGCGCAGTTGAAGGCGTTAAGATTAACGATTCAATCGGTTCTCTTTCAAACCTTCTTGCAATGACCAACATTGATTTCACAACATCAAATGTTGCAAGCCTTCTCACAAATGAGAAATACGGCAAGACCTATCCCGCAGCTGCTGCAACAATTAAGAGTGCAGGCTCCTGGAGCAAGGTTAACGCTGATAACCTCAAGTTCGGCGTAACAGACAGAGATTCATTCCTTAATGCACTTGTTGCTGTTCTCCGTCCCATCTACGGAGTTGTTGACGTAATCCTCAACGATGCATCACTCAACATCTTCAATCTTGTTAAGGTTCCCGGCTCAGACGGCTACACCTCAACAGTAGTTCCTCTTCTTGAGGCATTCGGAGTTTACAACATCAAGACTCAGTATCAGTACAGAGAAGACACCTTCAAGGCATACGATAATCTCCTTCTCGACATTATCAATCCGCTTTGGGATAAGGTTGAAGATATTCTTAACGCACCCGTTGAAATGCTTGCAGACATTCTTCCCAACCTTTCACTCTTCTTTGCTAACGACGGATTACTTCAGATAGTTGATAATCTCTTCACTCCGATTTCAGCTCTTCTTGAAGCAATCAAGCCGATAGTTGATGTAAACGATATTCTTAAGGCAGCAGGACTTGACGTTGCTAAGCTGCTCAAGGATAAGGTTGGACTCAACCTTGAGAAGTTTGACCTCTATGATCTTTCCGGAACACTTAAGCCCCTCGTTGGTGCAGACAATGTTGTTGGAACACTCAACAGCATCATCGGCAAGATTAAGATTAAGGGAACTCCTCTCGGAATAGTTCTTCCCGAAATCGATTGGTTCAAGCTTGCAAGCCACGGCGAATTCATCCCGAATGCAACTTCTCAGGTTGCAACCTACGGCGGAAGAATCGCAGTTAAGGCAGACCAGGATGAAACACTCATCGCAGTTCTCAGATTCGTTATAGACACAATTAACTATAAGGATAACTACGATGCACTTGTTGGACTTATCACAGGTCTCCTTGGCGACAATGTAAGCGCTTCGATTTCCGATGTAATTTCTCAGGTTCTCGGAATGCTTAAGGGCGATTCAGACGAAGTTATTGAACAGCTCGTTGATCTCCTTAAACAATTCGCATAATTAAAAACAAAACAGATGGGGCAACCCATCTGTTTTTGTTTATCAGGTAAGAGTTATGAATAATAAATTCAAAAAGCCTTTGATATTCACTTTAATAATGCTTCCGTTTGCGGCAGTCGGTTCGTATTTTGCAATACTTATGTCGCTTTCTTCAATAAACAATGCCGAGCTGAACGAGGCAATAGCTCAGATCGGAAGCATAGAAACGGTCGTTCTTTTAAGTATGATACAGCCCGTTTTGCTGACTCTTGGATGTGCATTTTTCGGATATATACTGTCTGAAAAAATCGGGCTTATGCGTTCCTTTAAGTTCAGCACAAAGCCCCTCTGCGCTGCGCTAATTACCGCGCTTCTCGGCGGTGCGCTCTTCAGCCTTGATGCGTGGACCTTCGGCAAATGGATTGACGAAGTAGGCAAAAGCTATGAGGGCGCAGGGAGCTTTGATTTAACCGAATGGATTGCTTCCGTTATATACGGCGGAATAGTTGAAGAGGTTTTAATGCGGCTGTTTTTAATGAGCCTGCTTGCATTTATAATGTGGAAGCTCTTTTATAAAAAAGAAAACAGCCCTCCTTCTAAAGCGCTGATTACTGCAAATATTGTTTCAGCCCTTCTTTTTGCCGCAGGTCACCTGCCGTCAACACTTTTAACCTTCGGCACGCTGACTCCCCTTCTGCTTCTCAGATGCTTCCTTTTAAACGGCGCATTCGGGCTTATATTCGGATATTTCTACCGAAAACACGGCATTCAGTATTCAATGCTTTTGCATATGCTCTTTCACATTGTAAGCAGAAGCATATGGATGATAGCTTTATAAAAAAACAGGTATCGGATTTCCTTCCGACACCTGTTTTTTTATTAATCAAAATTAAATTCTTCTTCGAGAATTTCTGCGGCGCATTTAACAATTTCCGCACAGGGACGCTTCTGATAATACTGAGCAGTTCTTTCAGAAGGAGCTGTTCCCTCTTCATTTTCCTGCTTCTTTGTAAGACCTAACAGCTCTCTGCAAATAAGCGAGCCGTTTTCCTCCTTGAAACGCGCGGCAAGCTTCTGAACGCTTTCATAGTTTGCCTTTTTAGCTTCACGGTCTGACGCGTCAGCGCTTCCCGTTTCCATACTGTTAACAAGAAGCATTCCGCTGAAAGCTCCGCAAACCTCGCGCATTCTCCCCATGCCTCCTCCGAACGATGAGGCAAGCGTTGCGGCGGTTTCTTCGCTTATGCCGTATTTATCACAAAACGCCATAAAAACGGCTTGCGCGCAATTATAGCCCTGTTTAAAATTATCGTACGCCTTCTGAGCTCTTTGACCCATTTTATTTCTTAATCTCCCTTGCGATTGCTTCTTCCATGGTCATAATTTTGAAGCCGTTTGCATCTCTATCCGTTGATTCGGTGAACAAAGTAACCATTTCAACAATAACCCAGATCTGAACAGCGAAGAAGGATAAACCAAGAGTTAAAATAGCGCCCACTGTTGAAAGAAGAACCTGGATAAGGCCCTTTGTTTTCTCGCCGAGATAGAAGTTGTGTATTCCGTATACGCCAAGGGTGTAAGCAAGAATAATTGCAACATACTTCTTCTTGATTTTATAACCTTCGGGATAGTCTGTTCTTGCAGGCATATAAACGGGTGCAGGCGGTGCATAAACGGGTGCAGGCTGCTCGTAGTAGCCCTGGTCCGCGCCGTTATAGTATCCTGCCTGATCCGGCTCTGCTTCCGGTGCAACAGCCTCGTTTACGGGCATTTCTGTGTTCTGCATGCAGGAGCAAACTTCGCCTTCTGCAATTTCTTTTCCGCAATTAGGACAAATCATAATAAAAACTCCTTAATAAAAAATATAGTAGCTATATTTTATAATCATAGGTTATTTTTGTCAATTAAATATACAAAAATCTTCATTATAAGCTGTTAAAATAAAGATTTATTATTAAATTGCTTATTATTCATATTTTATGATTGAAATAAAAACCGCAGAAGTATATAATATTAGCGAAAAATTCCAAACTCTGAAGTATACGAGGTGGAGAAATGAATAATTTTATGGATAAGGATTTCCTTCTTGATACCGAATGTGCAAAAAAGCTTTTTCACGAATATGCTGAAAATATGCCGATTTGCGATTATCACTGTCATTTAAGTCCTAAAGAGATTTATGAAAACAAACAGCCCGAAAGCATAACTCAGCTCTGGCTTGCGGGAGACCACTATAAATGGCGTGCAATGCGCTCATGCGGTGTTGACGAGGAATACTGCACGGGCAATGCCTCTGCAAAGGATAAGTTCCTTAAATTCGGCGAAACGCTTCAATACTGCATTGGCAATCCGCTTTACCACTGGGCACATATTGAGCTTAAAAAGTATTTTGGTATAGATACTCCGCTCAATGCAAAAACCGCCGCTGAAATCTACGAGAAAGCCAACGAGGCAATCTCAAACGGCGATTTCAGACCGCAGAGCCTTATTATGAATTCAAATGTTAAGGTTGTTTGCACAACGGATGACCCGATTGATTCACTTGAATACCACAAGCTTTTAAAGGAGGTTGAAGGCTTCGACTGCAAGGTTCTGCCCTCCTTCCGTCCCGACAAGGCGCTTAACATCAACCTTAAAGGCTTTGCCGAATATATTGACGCGCTCGGCAAGGCTGCCGATATTGAAATCAAAACCGTTGATGATGTTATCACAGCATTATGCAAAAGAGCCGATTTCTTCAACGAAGCAGGCTGCAAGGTTTCGGACCAGGCATTTGATTACGTTCCTTATAAAGAATGCGATAAGGATAAGCTTGATAAAATATTCAAAAAGGGCTTAAAGGGCGAAGAACTCGACCAGAAGGATATCGACTGCTACAGAACAGCGATTATGCTTGCCCTCGGCAAGAAGTATAACGAGCTCGGCTGGGCTATGGAGGTTCATATCGGCGCGCTTCGCAACAACAACACAAAGATGTTTGAAAAGCTCGGTCCCGATGTTGGCTTCGACAGCATAGACGACCATGAAATTGCTCAGCCACTTTCGCGTTTTCTTGACGCACTCTGCAAGCAGGGCAATCTGCCGAAAACAATTCTTTTCAATCTTAACGATAAGGATAATGTTGTTCTTGCAACAATGCTCGGCAACTTCCAGAGCGCTGAAACGGCAAGCAAAATTCAGTTCGGTCCTGCGTGGTGGTTCCTTGACACTATGGACGGAATGACCGCTCAGCTCAAAACCCTCGGCAACCTCGGAGTTCTCGGAAAATTCGTTGGTATGGAAACCGATTCCCGTTCGTTCACATCATACGGACGCCACGATTATTTCAGAAGAATACTCTGCCGCTTAATCGGTCGCTGGGTTGAGGACGGCTGGTATGCAAACGATGAGGAAGTTTTAAAAGAAATTATTTGCGGAATCAGCTACGACAACGCAATTAAATATTTTGAGTTCTAACGGAGGATATTATTATGAATCTTAATTTAAGACCTAAAGAGGAATGTACCTTTGATGAGATTTCTCTCGGCGAAATTATGCTCAGACTCGACCCGGGTGAAGGAAGAATTAAAACCGCCCGTTCATTCAGAGCATGGGAAGGCGGCGGAGAATACAATGTTGCACGCGGACTTCGCAGATGCTTCGGACTTAAAACCTCCGTTGTAACCGCTTTTGCAGAAAATGAAATCGGCTATCTTCTTGAGGATTTAATTCTTCAGGGCGGCGTTGACACCTCACTTATTAAATGGGTTAAATACGACGGTATCGGAAGAACCGTTCGAAACGGACTTAATTTCACCGAGCGCGGTTTCGGTATCAGAGGCGCTGTAGGCGCTTCTGACAGAGGCAACACCGCAGCTGCCCAGATTAAGCCCGAGGATATCGACTGGGATTATATTTTCGGCACCCTCGGCGTTCGCTGGCTCCACACGGGCGGAATTTATGCAGCTCTTTCCGAAACGGCAGCCGAGACCACTATTACCGCAGTTAAAAAGGCAAAGGAATACGGCACAATCGTTTCTTACGACCTTAACTACCGTCCTTCACTCTGGAAGGATATCGGCGGTCAGGCAAAGGCTCAGGAAGTTAACAGAGAAATTGCAAAATATGTTGATGTTATGATAGGCAACGAAGAGGATTTCACCGCTTCTCTCGGCTTTGAGGTTGAGGGCAACGATGCAGACCTCAAAGAGCTTAATATGGACGGCTACTACAAGATGATTGAAACCGTTACAAAGGCTTATCCCAATTTCAAGGTTATTGCAACAACACTCAGAACAGTTAAAACCGCAACCGTTAACGACTGGAAGGCAATCTGCTGGGCTGACGGCAAGATTTATAATTCAATCGAGTTCCCTGCTCTTGAGATTCTCGACAGAGTTGGCGGCGGCGACAGCTTTGCAAGCGGACTTATCTACGGTCTTATGACATATGAGGATGCTCAGAAGGCAGTTAACTACGGAGTTGTTCACGGCGCACTTGCAATGACAACCCCCGGCGACACCTCAATGGCAAGCCTTAAGGAAGTTGAAGCTAAGGTTAACGGCGCTTCAGCAAGAGTCCAGAGATAAATTACGAATTACGAGTTACGAATTACGAATTTCGGTTTCTCGCTTCGCTCGGTCATTAAAATAGCCGTGCGCAGCACCCGAAAACTCGGAACTCGGCGCTCGGAACTCGAAACTTTTAAGGAGAAATATTATGGCAAATAAAATTGAAACACTTGCAAAAATTCAGGAAGTTGGTATTGTTGCCGTTGTTCGCGCAACATCAATCGAGCAGGCTGAAAAAATTACGGACGCTTGTATTGCAGGCGGTGTTGCCGCAATCGAGCTCACCTTCACAGTTCCTCATGCAGATAAGCTTATCGAGGCTATGAGAGCTAAATACACAAGCGGTGAAATCATCATCGGTGCAGGAACAGTTATGGACGCTGCAACTGCAAGAATTGCTATTCTTTCAGGCGCTGAATATGTTGTTGCTCCCTATTTCGACCCCGAAACAGTCAGATGCTGCAACCGCTACGGCATTCCTTCAATGCCCGGTATCTACACTCCCACAGAGGCTGTTCAGGCTATGGAATGCGGCGCAGATGTTCTTAAGGTATTCCCCGGCGACCTTGCAGGTCCGCAGTTCATTAAGGATATCCACGGTCCTATTCCTCACGCTGTTATGATGCCCTCGGGCGGCGTTGACATCAACAATGTTAAGGATTGGATTAAGGCAGGCGCAATCGCTTGCGGAGCAGGCTCTTCTCTTACTGCAGGCGCTAAGACAGGCGAATATGAGAAGATTACCGAAACAGGTAAGATTTTCGTTGAAAGAATCAAGGAAGCAAGAGCTGAAATGGCAGCAAAATAATTGCAAAACAAAAAAGACCGAAATTCGGTCTTTTTTGTTTTGCGTTTTACTTTTACACGCTATTATATTATAATATTTACAAGGAGGTTAAGACCTCCGGCAAGGAGTTTATCACGAAAAAACGGTGGACGGTTAGCCCTTTATTCACATAGAGGGCATTGCCCTCTAAATCTGATTTAGGGGGTGATGACATGGAATATTACTACCTTATAATTACACTTGTACTTATAATAGTCATTATTTTTGCGTCAAAAAAATAACCGCCCTGTAGCTTCGCAAACTTAGGACGATTATTTTTGTCTTAACTCGGGGCTAACCGTCTATCGGATGGCTCCTTGTTCATTTATATTATATGCGAACATTTTGATATTGTCAACTGTTAATAGTTTGGCTATATGCAATACGAATTGCCCATTCCTGCATTGGAGCAAACATTTTTCCTTTGGTTTCATCTACGTCTATCCACTCTAATTCATGGTCAATTTCAATAGGCTCTTGTATCTTTTCAGATATTTCACCACTGTAATAATGCTGAATTGGATGAAAGTGTTTTACTTTAGGGTGCTCGCAATATGTTTCTGCGATTGCTATCTTTTTAAATACTTTAATTTTACAACCGCTTTCTTCCAAACACTCTCTTTCAAGGCAGTCTATTTCGCTTTCACCCGCAGCTATACCTCCTCCGATAAGAAAATAACCTTTCGGCGTTCTAACAACACACACTTTGTCATTTTTTATTGGAATAACATACACTCCTTCTCGGTTGTAATAATCAGTATTTTCTTTTGTTCCAAAGGTTTTAAACGGCATTAAATTGTTGTCTTTGATCATTTTTTGTGTTTCCCTGATATATATTTAATACTCATATTCCGTAAGCATTTCAAATTGCTCTGGTAAATCATTTATTCTTTCTTTTATAAACAGCGGATACAGATATTGCTCCTTTAGCGTGTTTATTTCAAGCCATTCAAATATTTCATTATTTTTTGTTTCAAGACCTATAATCCTGTTGTGACTTATAAGGTCGGTATCTGATACATCAACAAGATAATACAAGCAAATCTCATGGAACTTTTCTTTGATTTCATCCTCGATAAAAAAGTTTTGAACGAACCATAGCGGTTTTATGTTTTTTGCATAAATACCGAGTTCCTCTTTCAGCTCTCTGTTAATTGCAGCGTCAGCGTCCTCGTGTAACTTAACTCTACCTCCGGGGAGAAAGTAATACGGGGTGTTGTTGTTTTTCATGGCGAGGAGTTTGTTATTGTGCTTTATTATAGCGCATACTCTGTAATTAAAAACACCTGATTCTGTTTTAAATGTTATATTCATAGCTGCTCCTTAATCCTTCAAGGTATTCATCAACCTCTTTATGACTTTTAAAGGTTATCACTTTTTTGTCCGGATGTTTTTCTATCAGTTTTAACACTTTCGGTCGCGAATGCTCCCGATATGCTTTTATGAAATCGAGCTACTCGTCGTTTGGCTCAAGCTCACAGGCAATATCATCGCGTTTTCTATCGCGTTTTAACACTCCCTCAAGGCAAACTTCGGTAGGAATATCAAAAAAGTATAATAGTTCACATTTCTTTATTCTGTATTTCATTGTTCCGCCGTAATTGCCGTCGATAATCCAGCTGTCGGTTTTCATAATTTCCTTTTGCTTTTTTACGAAAAAGGGTCTTTTCAGATGGCTTGTATCCGGCTGCCAGTAAATGTTATCAAGGTGGTAAAGCGGGATTCCCGTTATTTCTGCAAGCTTTTTTGAAAAAGTTGTTTTCCCGCCGCCGCTACATCCTATAACGGCAATTTTTTTATATTCAAACATATTTCCTCCGAAAAAACAGACCTGCCACAATGTGACAGGTCGATGTAACAGCATCTCTTATTGTTAGGTTATCAAGCATTAACACTGTGTTCGGAATGGTAACAGGTGTACCTGATATAAAGATTATAACAAATGCCATTATGTATGTCAAACAAATTGAACGTTTTTGCAAAAACAGCCGCGTTAGTAAAAGAACGCCATTTAATAATTATCATGCTGTTATTTGTTCAAAAGCATACATATCCTTTGCATTATCAGCGGTAACATTTATTTTTGTCAGCGTGACGGAAGGCACAATAAAATCATCTCTGCCGGCGCTGTAACCGCTTACCGAGCTTAACTGATACCATTTATCCTCACAGAAAAAGCTGCAATTCATACGCCGCTGTATGCGTTAAATCCGCCGTCAACGGGAATATTTACGCCGGTGATGAAGCCTGAATAAGCTTCGTCACAGAGAAAAAGAAGCGTGCCGTCGAGCTCTTCGGGATTGCCGAAGCGGTCCATCGGAGTTGCTGCAAGAATTTTGTTTGTTCTCTCCGTGGGGCTTCCGTCGGGATTCCAGAGAAGAGCGGCATTCTGCTTTGTTGAGAAGAAACCGGGAGCGATTGCGTTAACTCTGATTCCCATCGGTGCAAAGTGAACTGCCATCCATTCGGTGAAGTTCTTAACTGCTGCCTTTGCTGCAGAATATGCAGGAATTCTTGTGAGCGGTCTGAAGGCATTCATAGATGTTACCATAACGATGCAGGCGTTTTCCTTTTCAACCATATCCCTTGCAAAAACCTGGGTCGGAATAAGAGTTCCGAGGAAGTTAAGATTGAAAACAAAACTGATTCCTGCAGGGTCGAGGTCAAAGAAGGTTTTGATGTTTTCATCCTTCTGAACAAGATCTATTTTTTCAAGAGTATCCTTTGTTGTTGTTCCCTTGGGGTTATTTCCGCCTGCGCCGTTTAAAAGAATATCGCAGGTGCCGAGCTTTTCGTTTATAACTTCTCTTGCCTTCTGCATTGATTCAAGCTCAAGAACATTGCAGCCCACTGCAATAGCGCATCCGCCGTCGGCAACAATTTCATCAGCGCATTTCTGTGCTGCTTCTTCGTTTAAGTCAAGAACGGCAACCTTGCAGCCCTGCTTTGCAAGTGTTTTTGCAAATGCTCCGCAAAGGACTCCGCCGCCGCCTGTAACAACGGCAACTCTGCCTTTTAAATTCTCGTGTGTCATAGTATCTCCTTTATATCGGGTGCGGGTGTCCCGCCCTCAATTCGTCATTCGTAACTCGTAATTCGTAATTATTTACGGGATTTTTCAACCGCTTCCCAGAGTCCGTTAAGATAACATACTCCGAGTGCTCTGTCGTAAAGACCGTAGCCGGGACGCGCAACCTCGCCCCAAATCATTCTGCCGTGGTCGGGACGAACATATCCGTCGAAGCCTGCTTCTTGAAGCGCCTTAACGATTTCATACATATCAAGCGAGCCTGCTGCACTTTCGTGAGCGGTTTCGTTGAACCACTGCTCGTTGTGCTGAACATTTCTGAGATGAGCGAAATAAATTCTGCCCTTTGCAGCCTTTATGATTTCAACCATATCGTTATCGGGGCTTGCACCGAGAGAGCCCGTGCAAAGAGTTAAGCCGTTATATTTGCTCGGAACCATTGTTAAAAGTCTTTCAATAGCGTCCTTGCCCGTTATAATTCTCGGAAGTCCGAAAATGCTCCACGGCGGATCGTCGGGATGAATTGCCATTTTAACATCGCATTCCTCGCATACGGGCATAATTGCCTCAAGGAAGTATTTAAGGTTATTCCATAAATCCTCGGCAGTTACATCCTTGAATTTAACGAATAATTCCTTGATTTCGTCCATTCTTTCGCTTTCCCAACCGGGCATTGCATAGCCGTTTGAGTTATCGTCTATTTCTCTGAACATATCCTCGGGTGATTTGCCCTCAACCTGCTTGCCATCGTAGCATAAACAGGTTGAACCGTCGCCGAGGGGCATATATAAATCGGTTCTTGTCCAGTCGAAAACAGGCATAAAGTTATAGCATATAACCTTAACGCCCACCTTTGCGAGATTTCTGATTGAGGTTTTATAATTCTCAATGTATTTATCCCTTGTTGGAAGTCCGATTTTAATATCCTCGTGAACATTAACGCTTTCAATGCATTCCATTGTGAGTCCTGCGGCAGTTATTTCATCGTACATTGCCTGAACTCTGTCCATAGTCCACGCCTCGCCTGCCGGCAAATCGTGAAGCGCAGGAACAACGCCTGTTACGCCGGGAATCTGCTTAATCTGTTCGAGAGTGATTGTATCCTTCTCTGTGCCGAACCAGCGAAAAGTCATTTGCATAATGCTTTAGCCTCCTTTGCTTTGCAAATTATCGAATATATTTTATCATATATTTAAAATACAATCAATATTAACTTATTCTTTCCTGATTTTTATTTCAACCGTTTCGCCAATATCCTCAAGGCAGATGAGTTCTCCGCTGATTGTTGCTTCATCTGCGTTGATTGCGGTTTTTAGGTTTTTCTTTTTAATTTCACAATCTGAAAACTCCTCTTCAAGCTTCTTTTTTGTTTCGTTTTCGGCAAGCTTTTGAAGCTCGCTGTCTGAAAGAAGCCTTGATTTAACCGTGTAGCGCCTTTCGTTTATGGTTATTATTCCTATTGGAAGCTCATTTCCTCCGAGTTTAAGATAGCTGCATTCAGCCTCAAGCTCGGTGTTTTTTGTTTCATAGGGAATGAAATACAGAGGTATTTCAATACCGAAAAAGCAAAGCCTTTTAAATATTCTTTCTTCCTTATACGATTTATAGCTCTGCTTTCTTGAAACGGTGAGTGAAAAGCTTTCCTTCACCTCGGCAATATATTCGCCGCTTGCGTGGGCAAACTGATTGCCCTTTTTCTTTTCGCTTTCATATATTCCCGAAATAAGCAAATCGCCCTTGGTAACGCTGTCGCCAACCCTTGCAACCTGCCAGCCGTTTGTAACCGAGGCTTTAACTATGTGACCGTCCTTCTTTGCTTTGAGGTTTGCGGTTTTTTTAGGCGTTATCTGCGGCTTTTTGATTGTTTCATTGATTTCGATTCTTGCAGTCGTTTTAAGCTCGTTAATCTGAACCCACGCGCAATCATCAAAAGATGCCAGCATAAGATTTTCAATTTTATCCTTTTCAACGCTTCGCCAGGGCACTCCCCTTCTGAGATTGTTTTTATCAAGAAATTCAACTATTTCACTTTCGCTGATTTTGCTGTTGCCGATTATTTCAATATTCCATATGAAGCCCGAAAGAAAACTGATTATGCAGATAAACAGTATTCCCCCGACGAAAAGCCCCCACCTGTTTTTAAGCTTTAAAAGCGGAAAAATAAAGCCGTGCTTTTTAATAACCCTTGTTTTGCCGCCGTTTTTTCGCGCAATGCCGTGCAGCTTGATATATTCACGCGCAAGGCACTCGCCGCTTAATTCTTCATTTTTTATTTTAAGCTTTTGAATATTGATTTTTTCTTCAAAGCACTGATTAATAAAGCCGTCGCAGAAGCCGCCTGAAAAGCAAAAGCTGACATATCCCAGAAGCCACCTGAATAACTTAACCATTGCCCTCAAACTCCAGCGAAACTATTGTGCCCTCAATAATCGCTCCTTCATATGAAAAGGCATTAATAAAAAGGTTATCCCCGAAAAATGTTGCATTGTATTTTCCGAGGTTAACCTTTATTTTATCGCAGTTATACTCCACTATTCCCTGCAGTCCCTCAATAACGCACTGCGAATGCCCGATAAGCTCTATTCGCGGCGAGACTGCGTAATTCATTAAATTATCTTTGCTTTTCAAACTAATCACCGCTAAATAATATGCGGCAATGTTAAGATTTATCAATCTTCATAAGTCTTTGAACAACTGTTTTTGATATTATGCCGACAATTATTCCTGCAATAACACCGCTTATCAGCAGAACAGGAAAATAATAAATTATTCTCGGCGTTTGCATAACAATCGCGGCAATAATAATCTGACCAATGTTGTGAACTGACGCTCCGAGAATAGAAACGCCTAAAATTGAAAGCTTTTCGCTCTTCATTGCAAGAAGCATAACAATAAATGAAAGAATACCTCCCGTAAAGCTGTATAAAAGCGAGAACGCCCCTGTAAACACAAGCCCAGAAATTAATATTCTTATCATTGAAATTGCAAATGCCTCTCTCTTATCAAGCAGATAGAGCGCCGCAACAACAACTAAATTTGCAAGACCGATTTTAACGCCCGGAATTCCGATATTAATCGGGATAAGCGTTTCAAGAAACGAAAGTGTAAATGCAAGCGCAACACAGAGCGCAAAAACGGCAACCTTTTTTGTTTTCTTCATCGGGCAACACCGTCCACTTCTGTTTCTTCGTTTTCAATGCTGACAACAACCCTGTTTGGCAGGCAAATAATGCTTTCGCCGCTTTTTGATATTTCCTTATGCTTAACGCAGATTTTATCGGGGCAATCGGCGGATGAAACGCTCACCTTTTTATCCTTAATCACAACCGTATTCGTTGTTTTGCCGTTTTTTTCAATATTATAGGTTCTGTTTTCATCAAGGGGAAAGCTTGCAAGAGTTTTTGAATCAACCTCGATTTTAACCGTATTTCCCTCGGGCGAGAGGAAATAAACGGCGCAGAATATCAAAGCCGCGGCAACAAGCACGCAGACAGCGATTATAATATCCCCTTTTTTCAACTTTAAATTCTTCATACTAAAAGTATAGCCAAATAAGTAATAACTGTCAATTAATTGACATAAAAAAAGCCGTATGATAATATATGCGTTAGTGAGGACTTTATTATGAAGCTTAACTTTATGTTTTTTATTAATTCAATACTTCTCGGCGCAGGGCTTGCGATGGACGCCTTTTCTGTTTCGGTTGCAAATGCAATAAGCAATCCGAAAATGAAGAAAAGAAAAATGCTGATTGTTGCAGGCACCTTCGGCGGTTTTCAGTTTCTTATGCCGCTTATCGGATGGCTTTGCGTCAACACCGTTGTTAACTACTTCAAAGCCTTTGAAAAAGCCGTTCCCTATATTGCGCTGATACTTTTGCTCTATATCGGCGGAAAAATGATTTTCGACAGTCTGAAAAAGGATGAAAACGAAAAAGAGGAAGCAAAGCTCGGCGCAGGCACTCTGATTATTCAGGGAATTGCAACCTCCATTGACGCGCTTTCGGTTGGTTTTACAATTCAGAAATACGACTTTCTCTCTGCGCTGATTGCCTGCATAATTATTTTTGCAGTAACCTTTATTATCTGCATTGCAGGGCTTATTATCGGCAAAAACTTCGGAAACAAATACTCAAGGCGCGCCGAGATTATCGGCGGAATTATTCTCATAGCAATCGGAATTGAAATATTTGTGAAAGGAATAATCTGATATGGATAAAAAGCTGAAAAAACAGATTATCGGCTGTGCAATATTCTACTTTGCTTTTTTTGCGGTTTTAATGATAGCAGGCACATTTTACGACCTTGAAATAAACAAGGCGCTGTTTAATTACACCAACGGCTTTGCAACGCTTATGGAGGACCGCGGAATGGATGTTATGTATGTTGTTCCGCTTATAGCGTGGTCCATGCTTATTGCTGCATATCATCCGATTGACGAGGCGTTTGATATTGCAATTTCAATATTCCCCTTCTTTAAATATCTTAAAAATAACAAAGTAACGCATTTTATCTGCTTTGTTCTGCTGCACATTATGTACGCCGTATTTTTCTACGAGGCGTTCAAGGGCAGCAACGACCAGCTTAACAGATTTATGGGCGGCGTTTTCGGCTATAACCTTCAGGATTTGCTTGTTAATGCAGGCTGGGCAAAACCCATTGCGGTTATTTTATGGATACTGCTCAGACTTGCGCTGATTGTTTTCTTTGTTGTTTTATTCAGAAAGCTCGGCAAAAAATACAGAAAAGCCCTTGAATTTATGGCAGTTGCAGGATTGGTTTTATACTACGGCAGTGATGTTATTAATGATATTAAAGAGTATTTTCACAGAATCCGTTTCAGAGAAATGATTGCATATTCAAACGGGCTGATTAATGAAGACGGCTGGTCGGCAAGATACTTAGCAAACGATTTACCGAGAGAATGGATTGAAACAACTGATTTTTCGGCGTTTACCAAATGGTATCATATAGGTAATGATATGGGGATTTACAGCGAGCCGAATTCCTTCCCATCGGGGCATACCTCGGCAGCCGCTTTTGCAATGCTCTTCCCTGCTCTGTTTTATAAATGCAAGGCGCTGAATAAATATTTTATTCCTGCGTTCATCACGGGCTTTGCCTATACTTTTATAATGGGAATAACAAGAATTGTTAAGGGCGCGCATTATTTAACCGACATTGCATCAGCTGCAATAATAATGTTTGCAATGCTGCTTGTTATAATTGCAGTTATGAATCTTTTTGAAAAACGAACAATAAAAAACGCAAACGGGGAATAACCCTGTTTGCGTTTTTGTTTTTCTTAAAGCAGCGCTTTAAGCATTTTCTTATCATCACATTTTTTATTGAATTTAACTATGTCGACCAGGCCCGGAACTGTGAAAACAAAGAAGCAGAAAAGCGCGGCTAAAAGCAAGGCGGCATGATTGAAAATGCAAAATAAAACTATATTTGCAATCAGCAGCGGCGTTAACATCGGAACTAAAATATTATATAATGCGTGTTTTCTTTTAACGCTATCCGTTCCCGTTAATATGTATTTAGTCTGAACAATCTGCACGCCCTCGGTTTTGAATAAAACCGTTTTATAATTATGCCTGCTGTCGGACCGATAAGTATTATCCCTTAATGTAACCGAACAGCTATCGTTAATAATTCTGAATTTTAAAACGCTCGCGCAGCAGATTTCGCACCACGAGCTTTTTCTGCCGAAGGAAAGGGTTAGCAGCGCAGGCAAATCGAAATAATGGTTGCTTTTTTCAAACGCGCTGATATAAATCTGATTATAGTTAACCGCTGTTTCAATATCAAGGTGCTCGCCTCTTTTGAGCGTATAGCTTTCGTGGCGCATAGTCAGCCTTATGCTTTTGCACGAAAGCTCGTTAATTATATGAATTATCATTTTCGCCTCTCCTGTTGCTATTGAAGTATTATCCTTTCATATATATGTCCCCCATTTTAAAAGTTTTGTCACAAATAATATAAAACAAATCAAGCCTTGATGAATAAATACATCAAGGCTTGATAGTTTATAGCGTCTTTACTTTTTCGTTGTAACCGTTTTTGCCTTTGACCATGAGGAATAGTATTTTTTATCCCCAACGGTTTTATAGGTTCTTACTCTGACATAATACTTTTTCTTTCCGCCGAGCTTTGAAACGGTTTTGCTTAAGTTTTTCGTTCCCTTAACGGTTACGGTCTTTTTGCTTTTTGTAAACTTTGAATCGGTTGCATATTGAATCTGATATCCCGTTGTTTGGGTTGACTGCTTCTTCCACTTTGCAGTGAAGCCCTTTTTGGTTGCCTTAACACTTGTAAGGCTTGTGCCCTTCGGATTAATCTTAAAGGTTTTTGTGAAGCTGCCTTCATAGTCATTTTTAAAGGTGATTTTAACCTTTGCCGTTCCAACCTTTTTATTGCTTGAATACTTAACTGAGTAGTTCGATTTATCAAGCTTGTTGCCCTTGCGGTCTTTAATGGTTACAGTGGGCTTTTTCTCCTTGCCGTCATAGGTGTAGGAGGATTTTGAAAGCGAAATGCTTTTAACTGCGTAAATCGTTTTTGTTGTTTTCATATAATCGCAGCCGTTTTCGTCGCAGGTTGTGTAGTATGAACCGTCAAAGCAAAATTCAAGGTCCTCATCATCAACATATGCCTTTTCCTTATCGTTATATGTTTTATGAGTGTGCTCATTTATGACAACGTTTGACTTGTATGCCTTTTTACCAACATTAACAATAATAAGATAGTACGCTTTGCCCTTTGTAAGCTGTGACGCCATTGAAGGATTTGCCGTGTTATCGGTAATTCCGAGTTCTTCAAGCTCTTTCATATCCTCTTCATCAAATGCAAGGCACATCGACATATTCACGATTTCGTCCTTTTCATCGCCGATAAATGCAATAAGCATTGAATCATCGTCGGCATCTGTGTAATCGGTGTCAAAAACAAATTCATAGTATGCCGTTTTTTCGGGAGTGAATTTTGCACAGTAGAAATCGGATTTTGCAAGGTCATCTTCATCAAGCGCCAAAATTTTAAGCGCGCTTACCGCTTTCATATTAACCTCAAAGCTTTCGCCGAGCGTTACCGTGGGCGCTTCTGCCTTTTTATAAGCAAAAGCGTTCACCGCCGACAACATTGAGCTTATCAGCATAACAATTGACAAAATAATTGACAGTGTTTTTTTCATTTTTATTTCCTTCTTTCTTTATGTAATAAATAAACGCCTACATAAATAAGTACCTTTAATTGCCAAAAAATTACGCTTTTTTCCGAGAATTAACAAAAAATTAATAAAGTGAGTGATTTATGATTATTATTTGTTTTTCTTAGCTTCATACATCTTCATATCCGCTTGAGCTATGAGATTACGAAGAGTGCCCGAGTCATCCAGAAAGGCGTGAACATAACCTATTGAAAATTCAGCTGCTAAGTTATCATCAACAGCTGGTTTTGACTTATTAATCACATTCAGCTTTTCTTCAAACAACTCAATCTTTGTGTCGGGAATAATAATAAGAAACTCATCACCGCCATAGCGATAGCAATGCTCGCTTCCGAAAGTATCGGAAAGAAGCGCGCCCGTTTCCTTAAGAATACGGTCGCCCTCCTCGTGACCGCGGGTATCATTTATCATTTTGAAGTTATTAAGGTCGAGCATCATAACAACAACTTCTGTTCCCTGATAGCTGTCATAATCCCTTCTTAACGCCATTCTGTTGCGAATACCCGTTAAGGCATCTGTCTGTGATAATTGCTGCAATAATTCATTTTCTTTATGAAGATCATCTGTCAGGGCTTCAACACGTTCAAACGCCTGAACCTCCGCTTTTTTAAGAAAGCAAACAAAAAGCATATCTGCAACAATTCCTATTAACGAAACAGCAACCTTCTGCATATTTTCGGTGTTAAAATGAATAAAGCTGTTATCTGTCGAAAAGAAGAAAAGGGTATAGCCAAGCATAATAACCGAGGAGGTTATACCTCCTCCGAAGCCAAACAGAGCAGAACATAAAACAAGTCCTGCAATCAATATCATATTGGGATTTGGTATCTTGCAGAAATAAACAAACGCTATGAGCACTGCCATAACCAACAAGGTTATAATAATCCTTACAGGCAAGCTGAGCTGAAGCTGCAGTAATGTAGTTTTTCTTGATTCTTTCATTTTCCTTCGCCTCCGAATCAAATAAAAAAACTTAACAAATATTAGGGTGGGCAATTTAGGGATTTAATAAGTCGCCCCACCCTTATTATAATAGTTTATTCTGAATATTAAATATGAAATCTGAAAAAACACAAAACCGGGATTCGCAAAATCAAATCCCGATTTTTATAATGAGTTTTTACTTTATAACTCTTACTCTGATAACGCCGTCGATTGCGTTGATGTCGCTTTCGACTGTTGAAGAAACATCGGTATCGCAATCGATAATTGCATAAGCGATGTCGCCCCTGTTTTTATCTTCAAATGAAGCGATGTTAACGCCGTCCTTTGAAACAGTATCGGTGATTGTTGAAATCATATTCGGCTGGTTCTTGTGAATAACGGTGATTCTGCAAGTGCCTGTTTTGCCGAGAGAAACATTGGGCATATTAACTGAGTTTTTGATATTTCCGTTTTCAAGGAAATCAATAAGCTCCATAGCGCCCATTGCAGCGCAGTTTTCTTCACTTTCGGGAGTTGACGCGCCGAGGTGAGGAATTGCGATAACGCCGTCCACGCCGATAACCTTAGCATCGGGGAAATCGGTTACATAAGCGCTCATTTTGCCCTCCTCAAGAGCCTCGATAACATCGTCGCTGTTTGCAAGAGCGCCTCTTGCAAAGTTCATAATGCGAACGCCGTCCTTCATAGTTGCAATAGTATCCTTGTTAACAAGCTCCTTAGTTGCATCTGTGAGCGGAACATGAAGTGTTAAATAATCTGCAACGGGGAAAATCTCTTCAAGATTGTTGTTGAGAGTGATTCCGTTTTTAAGCTGAGCATCCTCGGGAAGATACGGGTCGTAGCCGATAACATTCATTCCGAGGTCAACTGCTGCCTCTGCAACAAGTCTGCCGATAGCGCCGAGACCGATAACGCCGAGTGTTTTGCCCTTGATTTCGGGACCTGCAAAAGCGCTCTTGCCCTTTTCAACGGTTTTGCCGACATTGTCGCCCTCATCCTTGATGGTTTTGCACCAATCAATAGCCTTTGTAACCTTTCTTGATGAAAGAAGCAGACCGAGGATAACAAGCTCTTTAACAGCGTTTGCGTTTGCACCCGGTGTGTTGAAAACAACTATACCCTTTTCAGCACAATCTGCAACGGGGATATTGTTTGTGCCTGCACCTGCTCTTGCGATTGCAAGAAGCGATTCGGGCATTTCCATATCGTGCATTGATGCGCTTCTTACCATAATTGCATCGGGATTTTCGATATCGTCTGCGTAGGTGTATTTTGATAAATCGAATTTTGAAAGACCTACATTTGAAATTTTATTAAGAGTTTTGATGTTAAACATATAAATAAATCTCCTTATACTATAACCTTTTTGCCTTCCCCCTCGGGGTACTCCCCGATTAACGGGGAGATGTCAGCGATAGCTGACAGAGGGGAGCGTCTGCGCTAGCAAAAGGTGGCTGCCGTAAGGCAGACGGATGAGGGGAATCAATCAAGTAAGCCGGCTGCGAAAAGACAGTCGATTAGATTACTTGTTCTCCTCTTCAAATTTCTTCATGAATGCAACAAGCTTCTCAACGCCCTCAATCGGCATTGCGTTATAGATGGAAGCTCTCATACCGCCAACTGTTCTGTGGCCCTTAAGGTTAACAAAGCCTGCCTCTGTTGCCTCTTTGATGAATTTTGCATTGAGCTCATCTGAATCTGTTACGAAAGGAACATTCATAAGGCTTCTGTCCTCGGGAACAACTGTGCCCTTGAACATATTTGAAGAATCAAGATAATCATAGAGAATCTTTGCCTTCTTTTCGTTGTGAGCCTTCATAGCCTCAAGGTCGCCGAACTCTTCCTTAATCCAGTCGAGAACGAGCTTGCAGATGTAAATTGTCCAGCAGGGAGGAGTATTGTAAAGAGAATCTGCGTCTGCCTGAACCTTGTAGTTCATCATAACGGGTGTGATATCTCTTGCATTGCCGAGAAGGTCCTCACGGATGATTGCAACAACAAGACCTGCAGGAGCAACGTTTTTCTGTGCGCCGAAGTAAACAACGCCGAACTTGCTGATGTCAAGGGGCTCTGAAAGAGCGCATGAAGAAACGTCTGCAATAAGAACCTTATCTCCAACGGGAGGAAGCTCTTTATAGATAGTTCCGTAAATTGTGTTGTTCATGCAGATATAAACATAGTCTGCATCCTCTCTGAAGTCCTCTGCCTTGGTTTTGGGGATGTAGCTGAAGGTTTTATCTGCCGAAGAAGCAACTGCCTTTGCATCGCCGTATTTCTGAGCTTCCTGGAAAGCCTTCTTTGCCCACTGACCTGTGATAATATAATCTGCCTTGCCGCTGCCGTTCATGAAGTTAAGCGGAATTGCAGAGAACTGTGCGGAAGCACCGCCCTGAAGGAATAAAACCTTGTAGTTATCGGGAACCTTGTAGAGCTCTCTCATAAGAGCCTCAGCCTCTTTGATGATTTCATCAAAAACCTTTGAGCGGTGGCTCATTTCCATAACGCTCTGTCCGCTTCCCTTATAGTCCATCATTTCTGCCGCAGCCTTCTCGAGAACTGACTCGGGAAGTGTTGAAGGACCTGCACTGAAATTATAAACTCTTGCCATAATATTTACCTCTTTCATTAATTTGTTATAGAAAATGCTATTTATTTAAAGCACTGTAGTCTATTATATAGATATTCAACTTTTTGTCAATGTAAGTGAAAAATCTTTGTAAAATATTACAATGGATTGATAAAAAATTAACAATATCGTTTACAGTATGCGTAAACTTGTTAATATATAGTATAAAAGAACCGCCGAAGGAATACCCTCGGCGGTTCTGATTTATTATTTTATCTTGTTAAAACAACCTCTTTGGTTTCGCCCTTTTCAAATGAAACGGTTTGCTGTTCGCCGCCCGAAATACCAATCTTGATATCCTGAGCCTTTTCGCTTTCAACAGTAAGCTTAACCTCGGTTTCATTCCATTCAAGCTTAACCTTTGCGTCGGTTTCGGTCTTTAAGAAGCCGTCAACCTCGCCTTCCTGCCAAGCCTCACCCTCGGGGAGTTCAGGAAGTGCTGTAATAACGCCGTCCTCTGAATAAATAAGGTCTGCAGCATATTCCTTGTGGTGAATCTTGCAATACTTCTGACCATCGATTACAGGATATTTTTCAAGGTCTGATTTAGGCTCGTTCTGGCAATCATATTCCTCATCGTATGCACAGCGTTCAGCTTCCGCTCCACCCTCTGTAAGCGAGGGAATGAACGCACCGCAGAAAAATGCTGCAACTGCAACACAGATAACTATTTTATTCCAGATATAAGGATGTTTATCTTCCTTATCGCACTTCTTGAAAAGCCTGTCAACATCAATTGCATCAAGGAATTTAACCTTTTCAAAGAGTTTGCAAACAAGCTTTGAAAGGAAGAATGCCATAACGCCTGCAAGTGAACCGACAACAAGTCCGCAAAGAACGTCTGTTGCATAGTGAACCATTAAATAAACACGGCTGCACATTGTGAAAACTGCAATGCAGGGGAAAATCCACGCGATTTTCTTTTTCTTTTCGCTCATGAATACAAGGAACATTGAAATTCCGATTTCAAAAGCTGCGGTTGTGTGACCCGACGGGAAGGAATAATCGCTCTCGGAAAGCATTCCTGCGCCGAGATACCATTTCCAGTAATCTGCATTAGCCTGAAGCGTGTTATAAGGTCTGATACGAAGCGCCATCGGCTTAACAACAACATTTGTTACTATTGTTCCGATTGCTATTGCAAAGATAAGCGCAAAGCCGTATTTTCTTGTTTTCTTGAAGAAGCAAAGAACAACTCCGAGAACTGCCATCGGAATAACGAAAGCCTCATCGCCGAAGGTTGTGAAAATCTTTGCAACTGCGGTTAAAAAGCCGCACTGCATGCTTCCGAAGAAATGGAAAACCCATAAATCAAAAGCTGCAAAAGCACTGTCAATTTTATCGCCGAGTGTGGACGCGGCAAGAAGAATAGGACTCATAAATTATCTCCTTTTTAGTTATTAGGTTTTAAGTTGGTAAGTATTATAAAATCAGGCTATTTTTTCGTTAGGCAAGGCTTGGCGAAAATCACGACGACGGGAGCATACGCGCTGTATGTGACCGAGCGGGATTTTTGCCGTAACGCAGCATAACGGAAAAAGAGACGATTTTAAGCTCGAGCTACCATTTCGCCATACTCCTCTTTACTCTTCTTGATGAATTCTTCAACCTGAACAGCTGAAGGCATTGCATCGGAGCAGGAATGAGCAGAAATGAGAATTGAAGCTGAAGCTGAACCGAATTCAAGGCAATCGATGATGTCCTTGCCCTGAAGAAGTGAATAAAGGAAGGAGGAGCCGTAGCCGTCGCCGCCGCCGAAGCCCTTGAGCTTAACTGCGGGGAAGGGCTTGATTGTGTAGAACTTACCGTCATTCGTGTATGCGGTTGAGCCTTCCTTACCGTGCTTGATAACGCAGATTGAAGCACCGAAGGACTGCCAGTATTTAGCTGATTCGGGGTCGCTTTCTCTTGCGCCGATTATGCCCTCGGTTAAATCGAACTCTTCTCTTGAGCCCATGATGATATCTGCATTCTGAGCAACAAGGCTGTAATAAACAGCGATTTCATCCATGCTCTTCCAGGTATATTCACGGTAGTCGATATCAAAAATAATTCTTGTGTTATTCTTTTTTGCGAGAATCATTGCCTTGAGGCAAGCCTCTCTTGAAGGGCTCTGAGCAAGAGCAGTTCCGCTGATAACGATAGCCTTTGCGGACGCGATATATTCCTCATCAATATCCTCGGGAGCAAGGCAGAAATCTGCAACATTATCCCTGTACATAAGGATTGAACTCTTTTCCTTCGAAAGAATTTCGGTGAAGGTTAAGCCGAGGCATTCGCCGTTTTTAGCTCTTGTGATTTTTGAAGTATCTATTCCCTCTTTATCGAAATAGTTAACAACGAAATCACCGAACTGGTCGTCTGAAACGCAGCCCTGGAAACCAACCTTACAGCCGAGTCTTGCAAGACCAACTGCAATATTGGCAGGTGAACCGCCAACATATTTGTTGAAATTTGATGACTCTGAAAGAGGCATATACATATCTGTCGGGTTGAAGTCGATTGCGATTCTTCCGATTGGAATGAAATCAATGGGTTTGCTCATATCAAATTTAATATAATTCTGCATAGCGTTAATCTCCTTATGCTATTTGTTTACGCTTTATTGAACAGAGTAAAGCTAATCTGAACACGGTTTAAACTGCTTTGTTCTCTGTGCCGAAAATGAGGATGTGGTGCTTTGCGTTCTGGTATGCGCCTTCAACCTCGGCAGCCTGCAGGTCGTAATAACCGCCGATGCTGTTTTCATTATAACAGTCTCTTACGGTTTTTTCAACCATATCAAAGGTTGCGGTTGCAATATTTATCTTCTTTATGCCTGTTTTAGAGCATTTAACAAAATCGTCGGGCGTTATTCCCGTTCCTCCGTGAAGAACAAGCGGTGTTTTAGTGAGCTTTTCAACCTCTTCAAGAATATCAAAGCGAAGCTTCGGGGTTGATTTATAATTTCCGTGAGCGTTGCCTATTGCGATAGCAAGTGCGTCCACGCCTGTTTCGTTTTCAAAACGAACGGCATCCTCGGGCTTTGTGCAGTTGATTGCAATATCCTCGCTTCCGTCCTCACTTCCGCCAACGCATCCGATTTCTGCCTCAACGGCAGCGCCGTACTGCCTTGCTTTTTTAATAACCTCGTTTGTTTGCGCGATGTTTTCATCAAGCGGAAGATGCGAGCCGTCAAACATAACCGAGGTGAAGCCGATTTCAAGCGCCTCGGATATTTTTTCCATTGTTTTGCCGTGGTCGAAATGAACGGCAACGGGCGTTGAAGCTGCCTTTGCGGCTGCAACCATGAGCGGACCGATAACCTCAAGCGGAGATTGCTTTAAGCGAACCTCGGCAATCTGAAGAATAACGGGAGCGTTAAGCTCTTTTGCCGCTTTAAGAACACCGAGCACCATTTCCATATTCGCAACGGAAAACGAGCCAACGGCGTAATTGCCTTCCTCTGCCTTTTGCAGCAGCTCTTTCATATTAACAAGCATAGTATTAATCCTTTCAATGTGTTTGCTATATTTTACTATATATGTTTTTTGTTTTCAACTAATTTTTAATAATTGTTGATTTTTGTAAAAAAATACTTTATTATTATACCTGCGAGTTGTCCAGACGATTGCGCGAATCTTTGATTCGTGAGGAAAGTCCGAGCAGCACAGAGCAGGATGACGGCTAACGGCCGCCGAGGGTGACCTTAGGGAAAGTGCAACAGAAATAAACCGCCTACTTTGTAGGTAAGGATGGAAAGGCGGGGTAAGAGCCCACCGAGCAGATGGAGACACCTGCTGCCATGTAAACCCCATCCGCTGCAACGCCGACAGAAGAGTTGTTTGCTCGACACATAACTTCAACGGGCGGCTTGAGCGTATTGGCAACAATGCGTCGAGATAGATAATCGTCCACGACAGAACTCGGCTTACGGGCAGCTCGCACTTATTATTGTGATGTTTAATTGAAGGTGCAAATATGCCAAGATTTGATAATGAGGGATTTAATCCCGACAGAAGAATTAACAACGATTCAAGGGACAGAAGCGTTCCCGAAAACGAAAACTACTACAGGGATTTTGATAACGCGCTTGAACCGCCCGTGCGTTCAAACAGGCAGACGGATAGCTATTCCACCGATATTCTGAGCGACTTCACGCGTGAACGCACAAGGGATAACGAAATTGAAAGAGAAGAAAAGCGCAAGACCGCTTCTAAAAAGAAATCGAAAAAGAAGAAAAAGGCACGAATTTTTAAAGGCATTTTGGCCGCTGTGCTTGCGCTTGTTATCATTGCTGTTATTGCAGCATCATCGATGGTTAACAGCGTTCTCGGCAAAATAAACTATGACGAGAAAAAGGAAAATACATATGTTCAATCTGCCGATTTGAAGAGCGAAAAGGATGTTACAAACATACTTCTTCTCGGCGTTGACGCACGAAAGAATCAGGATAAGGAAACAAGCCACCCCGATTCAATGATGCTTGTTTCAATCGACAAGAAGCACGGCTGCCTTAAAATGATTTCATTTTTAAGAGACAGCTGGGTTTACATCCCCTCAAAGGGCTATAACCAGAGAATTAATACCTCGGCTCAGGAAAACGGCTATAGCGGCGTTGTTGACGCGATTGAATACAACTACGGCGTTGATATAGACGGATATATTGTAACCGATTTTGAGATGTTCAAGGCAATGGTTGACAGCATCGGCGGCGTTGAAATTGAAGTCACCGAAAAGGAAGCCAGGGAAGTTACAAGGCACAAGGTCAGATACGGGCATGTTGAGCTTGAAGCAGGCAAGCACAACTTAACAGGCGAGCAGGCGCTTGCATATTCAAGAATCAGAAAGATAGACACCGATTTTATGCGAGCAAAGCGTCAGAGAATTGTTATTAACGCAATTCTTGATAAGGTTAAATCAAATCCGCTCAAGCTCTACGATTTAGCTAAAAACTGCGCGCCCTATCTTGAAACCGACTTAACCAAGAGCGAGATTAAAAAGATTGCCTTTTCCACCCTGCCCTGCCTCAAGGGAGAAAGAACGGACGCACGCGTTCCGTTTGACGGCACCTGGGAATACGCAACAATCAACGGCGCTTCGGTTATCAGGGTTGACGCTGAAAAGAATAAAGAAATGCTTATAGAATATATCTATGAAAAAACCGCAGAAGAAATTAATGCGGAAGAAGCAGAAAAAGAGAAGAAATAGCAAAAACGGATGGTGAATTCCATCCGTTTTTAAATTACGAATTACGAGTGACGAATTACGAATTTTGGTTTCTCGCTACGCTCGGGCAATTAATTTGCAATAAAATGTTTGTTATGATAAAATGTTTACATAACATTTTGGCGGTGGAATATGACTCACAATATGAAATTAAACTATGCTCCGTTTGAAAAGATAAAGAACGGAACGAAAACAATTGAACTACGGCTGTATGATGAAAAACGACGCAAAATCAAAATCGGTGATACAGTTTGTTTCAAAGGAAAAGCAGATACCATAAAGGCAATTGTAAAAGCACTCCACATATTTCGTAACTTTGACGAGCTGTATGCGGCGTTACCGCTTGATAAATGCGGATATAACGCTGATGAAATTGCAACCGCTTCACCCGACGATATGCTTAAATACTATACCAAAGAACAGATTGAAAAGTATGGTGTAGTGGGAATTGAAATTGAGGTAATATAATGGCTTTGACAAACTCTGTAAAAAGATATTATAACAACTACAACGAGGATGCTCGCTTAACCCGTAAGAGCAGGTTGCCTGAGTATCTTCTAACAACGGAATATATTGAGAAGTATTTATTTGACGGTGCGAAAATTCTTGAAATCGGTGCAGGTACGGGAAGGTATTCTATTGCTCTTGCGGAAAAGGGCTACGATATTACGGCTGTTGAGCTGGTTGAGCACAACATTGAAATTATGAAAAAGAAGGTTAAGCCCAAGTACAACATAACTATTTATGAAGGCAATGCAGTTGATTTGTCTTTTCTTGAAGATGAAACCTATGATATTGTTCTGTTGCTTGGACCCATGTATCATTTGTTTAATGACGATGACAAACACGCCGCTATCAGCGAAGCAATAAGAGTTACCAAAAAAGGCGGTGTAATTTATGCCGCATACTGTAATAATGAAACCCGAATGTACAAGATGTTTTATAAGAAAAGAATTCTCGGCCTTTTGAATTCGGGTGAGATTAACAAGGAGTTCCATTTTAAAGCCAATTCGGGTATGGTATTTGAACTCTATAGAAAACCTGAAATTGACGAGCTAATGAAGGATTACAATGTAACTAGATTACATTTTGTCGGGGTTGATATGCTCTCCTATCTGCATAGCAATAAACTGGACAGGTTAAGCAAAAAAGAGTTTGAGGAGTATATGAAATACCTTCACACTATTTGTGAAAGAGATGATTTAACAGGATTTTCAATTCATATGCTTGATATTTTCAGAAAGGACTAATGAAGTTGACCGTAAGAGAAATAAAAGAAAACGAATTGAATGAATTATTAGAACTATATAACCACCTTCACGAAACGGGAGTTCCCGAGCAGAGCGAAAAACTCGAGGAAACTTGGGCGACAATTATCAACGACAAGAATCATCATATCATTGTTGCCGATGAAAACGGAAATATCGTTTCATCAGTTGTGTGCGTAATAATTCCTAACCTTACAAGGAATGTCAGACCATATGCGTTTATTGAAAATGTTGTGACTAACATCCATTACAGAAAGCAGGGTTACGCAACTGCTTGTCTGAATTATGCAAGAGAAATTGCGAAGAAAGAAAACTGTTATAAAATGATGCTATTGACAAGTGCAAAGGATGAAAACACTTTGAACTTTTATCAAAGATCAGGTTATAACAGCGCCGATAAGACTGCATTTATACAGTGGTTATAATTATAAATAAAGAGGTAACACATGAAATCTTTCTGTTGGGATTTTGACGGAACAATTACGATATCGAATCCACTATGGACAGGTTGTATGGTTGACGCTTTGAAAATAGCAGAACCTAATACACCTGACTCTTTCTTTCATATTATTAGACCGTATATGGCTTTTGGTTTTCCTTGGCATACACCTGAAAATGATTATAGCTCTTGCATCGGAGATGCTTGGTGGGAATTAATGGAAAAGCATTTTTGCGATAGTTATATTAAGTGCGGAATTAATTCCGCTATAGCTCAACAGGCATCTAAAAATGTTAGGAAAATCATTACGCAAAAATCACGATACTCCCTTTACGATGACGCTATTGATACTCTAATTGCCCTCAAGAATAACGGCGCAAGAAACATTCTTGTTTCAAATAATTATCCTGAATTAAGAATAGTGTTAAATGCGTTCGGTATAGATCAACTCTTTGATGAAATAATCATTTCCGCTGAAGTAGGTTATAATAAACCTAACAGTAAAATTTTTGAATTGACAAAAGCAAATCATGCTGATGATGAATTTTTTATGATTGGCGATAGTGTTAATGCAGATATAATAGGCGGAAAACAGAATGGAATGAAAACCATATTCGTTCACAATGGCTATTTTGATAATGCTGATTATTGCTTTGATAATCTATCATCCGTTATCAAATTAGCAAGTTTATGAAAAATATAATTATTCAAAATTTAGTAAGCGTTAAGAGGTAAATATGCTTGGTAAAAAAGTTAAAGTAACGGTTGACAGACCAATGGGTACATTTCATCCGCAGCATAAGGATTTATACTATCCGATTAACTACGGATATATTGAGGGAATTATGGCTCCTGACGGCGAGGAACAGGATGCGTATATTCTCGGCGTTGATACTCCCGTTGACGAATTCGAGGGTATCGTTATTGCCGTCATCCACAGAAACAACGACATTGAAGAAAAATGGGTGGTTGCGCCAGAGGACAGCTTCTTTACTAAGGAAGAAATTGAAGAAGCAGTTCGTTTTCAGGAACAGTTTTTTGAATATGAAATCCTTACTACCGAAGTAAAGTTTTATCCGTTTATTGAAGATGAAAAGTTGAGTTTTGCTGTAATTGCGGCAAAGGCGGACGGAAAGTGGGTGTTCTGTAAGCACAAAGAACGCGACACTTATGAATTCCCCGGCGGTAACAAAGAAGACGGTGAAATGATTATAGAAACGGCGCGCCGCGAACTTTACGAGGAAACGGGAGCAACCGATTTTTTCATCAAAAGAGTTTGCTATTATTCCGTTCAATCGCCGGATATGTTTGATGGAAAAGAATCCTTCGGTTTGTTTTACTATGCTGAAATAAGAGAGTTTGAAAACGAATTACATAGCGAAATTGAAAAGATTATTATAACAGATGAATTGCCGGACAAATGGACTTATCCTATAATACAGCAATATTTATTAAATGAACTTGAAAAAAGAAATATTAAATAAGCCGAGGTTTCCTCGGCTAAACTTTTCTCTATTAATTCTACCAATGGTTGAATTCTATTCAATAATTAGGTTATTGAGTTAAAATTGTTCTTAAGATATGATTAGAGCAGGCGGTACTGCCAATATTATTAGAGGTGATGAAATGAATGTTTATCTCAGCGAAAATATTAAACGACTTCGCAAAGAGCGAGAAATTAACGCAGAGGATAAAAAGTAGTGGTCAGTGGTCAGTGGTCAGAAAAAAGCGTGGCGGCTGCCACGCTTTTTATTGTTCATTTATAATTCTGACCACTGACCACCGGTCACTGATCACTCTTTTTAGCAAGCTCTGCCTTGCCTTCCGGCGTATCACGCCAATACTGAGTGAAGGGCTTGAAGCGTTCCTTTTCCTCCCAGATTTCCTTTGCTTTGGGCGCCCAGTTCTTTGCATATAAATCGGTTTTTGAGCAAAGCTCGTCTGCACTTTCCTCTTTAACAAGGTTTGTTGACCTTGCACCGCTTGTTTTAACAATATGTCTGAGCTTTTCGGGATTTTCAAGCATCGGGCAGGGACGAAGCATATTATCGTTGAAAGGCTGTCCCTTATAGAATTCATAGAACAGGGGCGATTTAAGGCATTCAAGAACACTTTTTTCCTTGATGTTGCAATCACTGTAGTGAATGAAAACGCAGGGCTCAACATCACCTTCGGAATTAACATGGAAATAGTTTCTTCCGCCTGCAATACATCCGCCGACAAATTCGCCGTCGTGCTGAAAATCGACTGTGAAAATCGGTTTTCCCGTTTTGCTGTCTCTCTTATCTCTGATAGTGCGGTAAACATGCTCGCGCTGTTCGGGCGTTAAAAGCAGGCTTGTGTCTGCGCCTGCACCGATTGGCATATAGTGGAAATACCAGCTGAATATTGCGCCGTTTTCAATTTCCATATCATAAAACTCGTCGCTTGTAACAGCTTCGTAGTTCTGGCTTGTGTAGCAAACCGAGGTGCCGAAAATGCATTTATGCTTTTTAAGCAGCTGCATTGCATCGATAACCTTCCGGTAAACACCCTCGCCGCGTCTTGCGTTTGTTGTTTCCTCGCTGCCTTCAATGGAAAGCGCAAGCGCGAGGTTGCCCGCCTTCTTCATATCCTCGCAGAACTTATCATCAATAAGAGTTCCGTTTGTGAAGCAAAGGAATATGCAATCGCGGTTTTCACGAACAAGCGTTAAAACATCGTCTTTTCTGACAAGGGGCTCACCGCCGGTGAACATAAAGAAATGCGTTCCGAGCTCTTTAGCCTCTTTTATAAGCCTTCTCATATCATCAAGGGGAAGGTTTGATTTATGGCCGTATTCCGCAGCCCAGCAGCCCTTGCATTTAAGGTTGCAGGCACTCGTCGGGTCGAGAAGAATAACCCACGGAATATTGCAGCCGAGCTTTTCCCTGTTAGCGCGCAGAGTTGAGGTTCCGACATAGCCTGCGTCTATTGCAAAGGTTGAAACAAGGGAAACAAAAGCGTCTCTGTCTATGTTTTCCATTCCGTTGAAGAGATAATCGTGCCAGATATTTGTTTTATCCGTGATTATTTCAAACGGCTTTTCAAAGGTTGCTTTCGGATACATATTCCCTGCAACCATTTTGCCGACCTTAACAATCCTGAGCAGATTTCTCTCGGGATTCTTATAAGCATATTTAAAAACTAAATTTACCATTCTGTGAAGGGTTTTACTGCTTATTTTCATCTGAATTCCTTTCCGGTCAGAACAAAAATCCGAACCGTATTTTTCTTACTACATTGACTGCGGTGCATCAATTTTAAGCATTGTCAGGATATTCTTAATAGTGTCTTTAACTGCCGTGCACAGGCAAAGTCTTGCCTGCATAAGCTCTTCATCCTCAAGAACAACTCTTTTTGCATTATAAAACTTATGGAAAAGAGTTGCAAGGTCTATAACATAATGAGTGATTTTTGCGGGGTCGTATTGCTTTGCAGCGGAAACGATTTCACCCGTGAGCTTTGAAAGATGGGATATAAGCTCTCTTTCCTCGTCGCCCGAAAGAAGGTCGAGATTGATTTCCTCGGGTGATTTCAGTATAACGCCCTGCTCCTGCGCTTTTCTGAGAATTGAGCAGATTCTTGCGTGCGCATACTGAACATAGTAAACGGGGTTATCGCTTGACTGCTTTGCCGCAAGCTCCAAATCAAAATCAAAATGCGAATTGGGCTCTCTGAGATTGAAGAAAAATCTTGCAGCGTCTATCGGAACTTCCTCAAGAAGCGTGCCCAGGGTTATTGCCTTTCCGCTTCTCTTTGAAAGCTTGATTGTTTCGCCGCCATTCACAAGGCGAACCATCTGCATAATAACGATATCAAGTCTTGAAGCATCTATTCCGAGCGCGGTTAATGCGGCCTTCATTCTTGCAATATAGCCGTGGTGGTCTGCACCGAGAACATCAATAGCCGTATCAAAGCCCCTTGTTATGAGCTTGTTATAATGATATGCGATATCGGGCACAATATATGTCGGAAGTCCGTTTGCACGAACAAGCACTATATCCTTATCATTGCCGTATTCGCTTGCTTTAAACCAAAGCGCGCCGCCCTGCTCATAGGTTACGCCCTTTTCTTTAAGCGCATTTATAACTCTTTCAACAGAGCCGTCTGCGTGAAGGGTTGATTCCCTGAACCACTTATCATAGGTTATTCTGTATTTCTTTAAGTCTCTTTCAAGACCTTCAATGTTCTTGGGAAGTGCAAAGTCAACAAGCGCCTTTCTTCTTTCGGCACTTTCTGCTTTTGCATATTTATCGCCGACCTCGGCAAAGAAATTGTTTGCGTGCTCGGTTATATCTGCGCCGTGGTATGCATCCTCGGGCATTTCAATATCCTCACCGCAAGCCTGAAGATAACGAACCTCGAGCGAGGTTGCGAATTTTTCAATCTGGTTGCCTGCGTCGTTGATATAGAATTCTCTTTTTGTTTCAAAGCCTGCATATTCAAGCACTGAAGCAAGGCAGTCGCCTATTGCGCCGCCCCTTGCATTGCCGATGTGCATAGGACCTGTCGGATTTGCGGAAACAAATTCAACAAGCACGCTTTTGCCGCTGCCGTAATCTGATTTTCCGTAGTCCTCGCCCTTTTCAATAACATCCGTAACTATTGCCGAATAGTATTTCTGCGAAAGATAGAAATTAATGAATCCCGGACCTGCAATCTCTGCTTTTTCTATAAACGAGCCTTCAAGCTGAAGGTTATCAACAATGCTTTTTGCGATAAGCGCAGGGGCTTTTCTGAAAACTCTTGCGCCTGCCATTGCAACATTTGTTGAAAAATCGCCGTTCTTTTTATCAGAGGGCTTTTCAATTATGAAATCGGGCATCTGAGCTTCGGGAAGCTCGCCCTTTTCAACAGCGCTGTTGATTGCCGCAACAACTGCTTCTTTTATATAATTCTGGGTCTTTTCAACTAACTGAGACATTTTGCTCTCCTAAATCAGTTATTTCTTTTTAACTTGTATGTAACCTCAACCTCGTTTTGCGATGAGATTGCGCCGTTAATATCAATATCGTAGTCAAAATTGAATCTGCCGCCGTTTTCATCGAGGCTGTGTTCAATATTTTTTCCGTATATCCCCATAAGAATATCGCCGAAATCCGTTGCATAATTGCAGAGGTTTCTTTTTGAACGCTCGATAATAAGAAGCGAGCCGCTTTTGCCCTCGCGCATAAGCGAAACGGTTTTTTCGTCCTTCGATAAACTCAAGGTGGTTTTTATGGGAGCATACGGCGGTTCCTGTTCCTCGTTGTATTTCAGAACATAACTGTCCTTCGTTTCTTCAAAGGTTCCTACGGTTGTTAACTCGATTTTATCGCGGTCCTTACCGTAGCACTGTGTTCCCACAACTTTGATTAAAGCTTTTTTATCCATAAAATCAAATCCTAAATGTATTTGAATATATCTATAAACTCACATTTGCTTTCAATATCCTCGCCGAGAAGAATATTTGCAACGCTGCAGAAATTCTGTGTTTTATCAGAAACATAGTATTTTCTGCTGCCGATATGAGTGCTTTCGTTTTCAAGATTGTTTTTTCTCAAAACATCCTTAACATACATTGCCTCTTCATATCCCGTATCTATAAGCTTAACATATCCGCCTGCAACCTTCTGAATTATGGGTGCAAGAATAGGGAAATGAGTGCAGCCGAGAATAATTGTGTCTGCGCCTGCTTCGATTATAGGCTTGATATATCTTTTAACCGTTGCGTTTGCAACCTCATCATCAATATCAATCCAGTTGTTTTCAACAAGCGAAACAAGAAGCGGACACGCAACCGAAACAACCTTTGCTTCGGGATTTGTTTTGTGAATTTCAGCTTCAAAGGCGTTTGAATTAACCGTTGCGCTTGTTCCCATAACGCCGATAATGTTGTTTGTTGTTGCCATTGCCGCTGCTTTTGCAGAGGGCTTTGTTATGCCCGTTGCAGGCTCGCTGAGCTTATCGAGCACATGGGCTGCGGTTGTTGAAACGGTTCCGCAGGCTGCAACAATCATTTTGCATGAGAAGGTTTCAAGGAATTTGATATCCTGAGCGGCATAGGTTTCTATTGTTTCGTTTGAACGGCTGCCATAGGGAACTCTGCCCGTATCGCCAAAATAAACAATATCCTCGTTGGGAAGAATTTTCTTCATGGCTCTTACGGTTGAAAGTCCGCCGAGTCCCGAATCGAATACTCCGATAGGTCTTTTATCCATTTTTATTCCTCCCGTTGGTATGCCTGATGGATTTCAGGCACATTTACAGTGCTTGTGTATTAATTCTAAATATTTTAGCACATTATAAGTTTAATATCAACACTATATTTTAAAAATAATTAGTGACAAAAGTATATAATAGTGATATAATGTTGTGGTATGGCATTGGGAAATTGAGCCTAACGCCAAACAGTAGCAGTGAAAGGAAAAAGCATATGCAACTTAATGAAGCTTTTAAAATAATTGAAAAAAATCTTGGTGAAATCAACGGCGAGCTTGGTTTCAAAAAGGTTAGCGAAACCGAAAATGCAATAACCTTTTCAGGCGAAAAGGGCATTTACAGAATAGCATTTGACGGTGAGACAAGCATTCTTTCATTTGAATGCTCATATGAGGATAAGGGCGATGAAACCCAGTTCAACACAACCTCAAGAAGCCTGTTTGAGCTTGATAATATCGATGAAAGGGATGTTCGCTCCTCTGCAAACGAGGCAAGGGATGAAATTGAGCACCTTTTCAACGCAAGAAAGAAGGCAAATCTTCAGAGCGTTAAAATGCCTAAGGCTGTTTCAAGGTCGAAGGCTAAAAACGGTATGGTTAACTATGATGTTGATTCGCTTGCAAACCGTTTCGGTGCGCTTTATCCCGAAATGAAGGATGAAATTAAAATGAACATCGCGCAGTACGGCGAATTTCTTCCTGAAACCTTCTTTATTGAGCACGGCAACGCAAAGGTTCTTGATGTTATCAAAAACGGAACCCCTGCGGAGCAGAAAAAGCTTTTCAAAATGCTCGGCGAGGTTTTTGAGGACGGCACAAACGAGGTTCAGGATATTATCGGCGTTACCATTCTCGGCGCAATGAAAAACGATAAGGAAATGATGGCTGTTGCCGACACATATATGACCGAATATATGGCAGGTCCCGTTCACGAAATCAATAAGATAACGGCAAAGAACAATAAGTTCACGAAAAAGCTTGCGTCACCGCCTGCTTACAAGCCGAAGAAGCGTAAAAGATTTTCTGTTGCAAACGCACTTAACACAACAAACGAAAACTACAACAAATAATTTTACCCGATGAACAGAGGAAAGTATGAATAAGGATTTTTTCAGAAAAGTTATTGCCGTTCCTGCTATAACGGCAATCGTTTTGGGCATAGCCCTGTTTATATTTTTCAAAGTGAATATTGAAAACTTTATTCCGCTTTACAATGACACTCAGTATGCATATCACGATGAAATGGTTGATGATATAGAGTTTAAAGAGGATAAAAATGCAAGCGTTGATTCTTTCAAAAAGAATCAGTGCATAGGGCTTATCAGAGCAGGAGAAGGCTATCCGATAAGATATGATATGGATTATTCAAATATCATAACCTCCGTTTCTTTTGTAAAGGGCAGCGCAAAATTCGGCGATATGGGATTCACTTATCTCTATGCCGGAAACAATAATGCAAAAGCTATTGCAAAAGATAATTCCTTTGTTATTTCAAGTGTGTTCGGTGAAAAAACATATAAATTCAAGTCAAAGCAAAGCTTCGACAGCGAATATAAAACTTTGAACTACACACCCGATTGCGAAAGCGCGGTTATAATTTATTATCACGATTCCGCTTCGGCAGGTTTTACCTCAAAATATATTGCTATGGTTTATGAGGAGGTAAAATAATGAATTTAAATGCTTCAAGAAGAATTATTTCAAGTATTCTCGTAATCACTATGGCAATCAGCACAATGGTTTTTCTGATTTCCATAATTATGACATTCACCACTGCGGACCAGAATTTCTTTGTTAATCAGTTCGCAAGCTCGGAGCTTGTTGCAGAATGTAACAAGCAGCTGAATATGAAATACGAGGCGCTCTCCGATGAAACCGCAATTCCTGCAAGAGTTTTTGAAAGAGTTGAAGACGATTTCCCGACGGGTGAAGCACTTCGCCAGGCAGCTCTGAGCGTTTTCAGTGAAGAAAATGAAACGCTTTACAGTGAAAATAAAATCAGCTATTTCTATGAGCTCAGCACTGAATATCTTGACGGAAACGGCATCAGCTATAACAAAGCCGATGTTAAAAGAGCTGCGGAAAAAGCCGCAAAGATATACAGCGACACCGTTGGTTTGCACAATACGGGAGGCGTTGACGAAAGAATTGCAGAATTTTCAAGGTTATTCCCGAGATTAACAATTATTTCGTTTATTATTACTTTTGTTTGCTTCCCTGCAGTTCTGTTTATGTATAAAAAGAAGAAAAGCGGATATTTCTATGCAATAGGCGGATTGTTTACGGGCACTGCCGCAACCGCAGTAGGCTCGATTCTGCTTGTTGTTTTCAATGTCGGCGGCGGCATAAACATCCTTCCCGAAATACACAAGCAATCCATTGTTTCAACCTCTGTTAAAGAGTTCCTGATACTCGCATTCTTCTCATTTGTTCTTTCCGTTGCAGCATTTTCGGTTATGAATATGGTTGACAGAAAGCTTCCCGATGAGGATTAATTAATAGTGGTCAGTGGACAGTGGTTAGTGGACAGTGGACAGTGGTTAGTGGACAGTGGACAGTGGTCAGTGGTCAGTGGACAGTATAAAAGCGTGGCAAGTATTCTTGCAAATATCGCATTGCGCACAGCACAATATATCGCAAAAATCCGCAGGAAATTCCTGCGGATTTTTTATCAGATAAGAAAGCTTTCAAATCCGCTTGAATAAACGGTATTATAGCTTTCATCAACCCAGACGGCTTCGGTGCCGTCTGTTTTTTCTATTAAGGCTTTGCCCTCTTCAATGCTCATATTGAACAGGGTTGTTGAAAGTGCGTCGGCAAGTGCCGAATCCTTGCAGAGCACCGAAACGCTGTGCATAAATTCACTCGGATAAAGCGTATCCGTATTGATAATATGGCAGTAGCGCTTGCCGTCGAGTTCAAAATATCTTTGATAATCGCCGCTTGTAACAACGCTCATATCCTTGATTTTAACAACTGCAACGCCGTTTTTATCGTTTTGCTTCGGACTTTCAATCTGAACATTCCAGAGGGATTTGCCGTCGCTCTCCTTATAACCGAAGGTGCAGATGTTTCCGCCGAGACTCAGCATTGCGCTGTTCCACAGCTCACTTTGAGCCCAGTTGCAAATCTCCTTTGCAACCCAGCCCTTTGCTATTGCGCCGACATCAAGCTTTAAATCCTTATCCTTAAAGAAAACAGTTTTATTTTCGCTGTCTATCACCAAATCGTTAATATCGGTGTGTTTTGCGGCTTCCTTCAGCTTGTTTTCATCGGGGAGCTTTTTTTCTTCCTGCGCGGTGTGCCAGAGGCTTAAAACCGAGCCGAAGCAGATATTTGTTTTTCCGCCGCTGATTTCAAAAACCTCTTTGCCGAATTCAAGCAGTTCAATAATTCTTTCATCAACCTTAACGGGCGAATCCTTTGCCTTATCGTTGATGGTTTTGATATTATTTATTCCCTCGTATTCGTTATAGATATCAAAAAGCCTGTGGTATTCGCCGAGTTTATTATGAAACGCATCGTAGTGCTTGTTGAACTGAGCTTCATCGGTATCGTAAGCGGTTACGGTTGAAACCGTGTCGAAATAATCATAAAAGCTTCTTGAAAAGCGCTGATTATTAAGCGGTATGCCACAGGAGCAGCATACCGCCGATAAAACCAATATTAGAATTACCGATATCAGTTTTTTCATAAGAATAACCCTTACTGATTATAAACCTTAATAATCTTAACGGGGCACTTTTCTACGCACATTCCGCAGTGAGTGCATTTTGAATAATCGATTTTAGGAATATTGTTTGTGAAAACAATTGCATCGCTCGGACAGTTCTTTGCACAGAGTCCGCAGCCGATACAGCCTGCTGCACAGGCATTTTTAACCTCCTTGCCCTTTGAAAGCGAGGAGCACTGAACTCTTTGTTTAGCTGATGCAGGGATAATATCGATTAAGTTATGCGGACAGATTTTAACGCATTTTCCGCACGCAATACACATATCCTCGTCAACAACAGCTTTTTTGTTGATAATTCTGATTGCCTTCTGGTCGCAGACTCTCGCACAGGAGCCGAGACCTATACAGCCGAACTTGCAGGAATAGGGGCTTGTTCCCGGAAGAAGAGCAGCGTAAACGCAGCTGTCTACTCCGAAATAATTATAATCCTTTTCCTTCTTTTCAAAGGTTCCGTCGCATTTAACATATGCAACCATTCTTTCAAGCTCGCCGAGCTCTGCGCCCATAATTTCGGCAATTTTCTGTGCAACGGGAGCACCGCCAACGGGGCAGGCAGAAACTGCAGCCTCTCCCGTTGCAATAGCCTTTGCGCACGCATCGCAGCCTGCATATCCGCAGCCGCCGCAGTTGCTTCCGGGAAGTTCTGCTCTGATTGCCTCTTCCTTTTCGTCAACCTCAACCTTGAAAACCTTTTCAGCGATTGAGAGAATTATTCCGACGATAAGCGCAATAACAACAAGAACAGCTATCGCGGTTAAAACCTCTGTAGTATTCATATCCGCACCTCCTTACGCTTTCGGCAGCACGCCGAAGCCGTAAAAAGCAATGCTCATAAGGCAGGCTGTTAAAAGAACAGCGGGGGTGCCTCTGAATGCTTCGGGGAAATCGTTTGTTTCGGTTTTTTCTCTGATTCCTGCCATAATAACTATTGCAACGCAGAAACCTACGGCTGTTCCGAAGCCCGAAACAACGCTTGTTACAAAATCATAGTCCTTCTGAACATTTGTAAGCGCAACGCCGAGCACCGCACAGTTTGTTGTTATAAGCGGAAGATATACGCCAAGCGCTCTGTAGAGAGGCGGAACGAATTTCTTCAAAAACAGCTCAACAAGCTGAACGAGGAACGCAATAACCATAATGAAAACTATTGTTTTCAGATAGGTTAAGCCGAATTTATCAAGAACAAAGGTATAGAGAAGCGATGTAACCGCCGAGGAAAGCGTTATAACGAATATAACGGCTCCGCCCATACCTGCTGCGGTTTTAACATTCCTTGAAACGCCGAGGAACGGGCATATTCCGAGGAACTGTGAAAGTGTTACATTATTGATAAGAGCGGTTGAAATCAAAACAAGAAATAAAGTATTAGCCATCGTTTTCAACCTCCTTCATCGGGCATGATTCGCAGTCGCCGCTGCAGCCGCCGTTACCCTTAACATGGCGGTTTGCACCTTTGAGCTTAAGCTTATTCTGAAGCGCGCAGAGAAGTGCAAGAATAAGGAATGCACCGGGCGCCATAACGAATATAAGAATCGGCTCATAGGCATCGGGCATAATTTTGAATCCGAAAATTGTTCCGTTTCCGAGAAGCTCACGAACAATGCCTATTGAGGTAAGACCGATTGTGAAACCGAGTCCGATACCAACACCGTCGAAAATCGAAAGAAACGGGTTGTTTTTATTTGCATATGATTCCGCTCTGCCGAGAATAATGCAGTTAACAACGATGAGCGGAATGAAGATTCCGAGTCCGTCGTAAAGCGGCTTAACAAATGCATGCATAACCATTTCGATTATTGTTACGAAGGATGCGATAATTGTTATATAAACGGGAACACGAACGCCTTCGGGAATGATTTTTCTGAGGCAGGAAATAATGAAGTTTGATAAAATCAGAACCGCCATTGTTGCAAAGCCCATTCCGAGACCGTTTTTCGCGCTTGTTGTTACCGCAAGAGTGGGACACATTCCGAGCATGAGCACGAAAGTAGGATTTTCTTTAACGATACCGTTATAAAGTCTTTCTAAAACAGCTTTCATATATCTCACTCCCCTTTCAAAACATTATTAAACATATCTATTGCGGCGTTAACGGCGTTTGTTGTTGCCGTTGTTGTTATTGTTGCGCCGCCGATTGCGTCTATTTCATTGTTTTCGCTTTTTGCATCTGATTTAACAAATGTTATGTTTTCAAGAGCCGAAAGCCCCGAAAACTCTGAGGCATATTCATCCTCCATCGACTTTGCACCGAGACCCGGAGTTTCGCTTGCGGATATAACCTTGAACGCGGTTATTTCGCCGTCGTTGGTTATGCCGACAGCAATCTGAACATCGCCGCCGTAGCCCTCCGAGCTTGTTACATCAAAAACATAACCGAGCTTTTCGTTATCCTTTGAACGCGCCTCTAATACGGCGTTTATGGTTATGCTTTCATCCTCGGGAGCATATGAGGATTTTTCTGGAGAATACTCTTCAATCTCTTCTATTGTTTCGGCGCTTTCAAAAACGCTCTGATAAACCTCAATTTTTGCCTGAGTTTCAGCCTCGGCAATTTTATCCTTTGTTACCTGATTAAGCACTGCAAGAAGGGCAACGGAAACAAGTGCAACAACGAAGAGAACCGAAATATTCTTTAATGCGTTTGATTTACTTTTTGCCATCGTCTTCGCCCTCCTTAATCAGTTTTCTGAACCACTTTTCTCTTTCGCATCCGAAAGCACGCGGAACAGTTCTGTTTTCAATCAGCGGAACAAGAAGGTTGCCGATAAGAATTGCATAGGAAACGCCCTCTGCGGACTGACCGAGAGTTCTGAAAAGTGCTGTAAGCAAGCCGATAATCAGACCGAAAACAATCTGGCCTTTAACTGTTACGGGGCTTGACACATAGTCGGTTGCCATGAAGAATGCACCGACAAGAAGTCCGCCCGAAAGAAGCTCGCCGAGAAGATAGTATCCGAAATCAGCATTTAACGGCGTTCCCTGAACAATCTTTATAAATCCGATAATTGCGATTGTTGAGATTATGTATGTAAGCGGTATTCTCAATGAAATAACCCGTCTGATGACAAGATACGCGGCGCCGATTAAGATTGCAAGCGCTGAAACCTCACCTATGCATCCGCTCTGAAAGCCTAAGAAAACATCCTTAATATCAACTAATTTTCCCTCTTTAAGAACTGCAAGAGGTGTTGCGCCCGAATATCCGTCAACTGCAAAATTAGTCATTCTCTGAGCGAATGAAATTGCAAGAAACGCGCGTCCTGCAAGAGCGGGGTTCATAAAGTTCTGACCTAAACCGCCGAAGAGCATTTTAACAACGATAATTGCAAATGCACTTCCGAGAATCGGCATCCACCATTCAGCAGTTGGCGGCAGGTTAACTGCAAGAATCAAGCCTGTAACAACCGCGCTGTAGTCAAAAACAGTTATCGGCTTTTTGGCAAGAAGCTCATATAGCGCTTCAAAGCCAACGCAGGAAAGAACTGATATTGCAATAAGAAGCAGTGCATTCCAGCCGAACTGATAAACGCCGAAAGCAAGAGTAGGAACAAGCGCAATGGCAACATCGCGCATTATTGATTTTGTTGAGCTTTTATCCCTTACATGAGGGGAAACAGAAACATTATACATTCATTTTTCCCCCTTCCTACTTCTTAGCGCGAAGCTCGCGCACCTGGATTTTGCCCAGCTTGAACATCTGGGTAAGCGGAATTTTTGCAGGACAGCCATATGAACAGCAGCCGCATTCAATACATTCCATTCCGCCGATTTTTTCAAAGGTTTCAATGTTGTTTGCCTTTATTGCCCTGCCCATAAGCTGAGGAACAAGCCTTTGCGGACACGCTGCAGCACAGCGTCCGCAGTGAATACAGGGTGTTTCAACAATATTTGCAACATCATCCTTTATGTATGCAAGAATTGATGAAGAGGTTTTAACAACGGGCACATCGAGCGTGGACATTGCCATACCCATCATAGGCCCGCCCGAAATGAATTTGGTAACCCCCTCTTTTGCGCCGCCGCACTGCTCTAAAAGATAGCTGTGCGATATTCCGAGGGGTACATCAACATTGCAGGGAGTGTTAACACCCTCACCCGTTATTGTCATAACCCTGTGAATAAGCGGAGCATTATTATAAACCGCCTCGCATATTGCAATGCAGCTTGCAGTGTTTAAAACAACGCACGCAGCATCGGCAGGAAGCATACGGGAATTTATTTTTCTGCCCGTAACGGCATAGATAAGCTGTCTTTCACCGCCCTGCGGATATTTTGTTCTGAGCTCGCAGATATCAATTTTATCCTCGTGCTCGAGCATAATTTTAAGCAGCTTGATTGCCTTTGGCTTATTATCCTCAATTCCGATAATAGCCTTTGCCTTCGGAAGAGCAATAAGCGCTGCCTTAATTCCCTTGATAACATCGCCTGCTCTTTCAATAAGCAATCTGTAGTCCGAGGTTAAATAGGGCTCGCACTCTGCGGCATTGATAATAAGAGTATCAACATCGTCGGCATTCTTTGGCGAAAGCTTAACGCCCGTCGGGAAGCCTGCGCCGCCCATACCAACAATTCCGGCATTCTTAACTATGTCAACAATATCGTCCTTCGTTAAACCTTCAAGACTTCTGTCAACGCTGTAGCCCTCAACAGCCTCATCCTGAAAGTCGTTTTCGATAACAATGCTGTCAACCTTTGAGCCGTTTGTTACGAGGCGCTTTTCAATCTTTTTAACAGTTCCCGAAACAGAGCTGTATATCGGAGAAGAAATGAATCCGCCCGCCTCGGCTATAAGCTGACCCTTGAGCACTCTGTCGCCGACTGCAACAACAGCCTTTGCAGGCGCGCCTATGTGCTGCGAAAGCGGAAAGACCATTATCTCTTCGGCAGGAATGGTTTTTATGGGGCATTCAGCCGCATAATCCTTTCCGCCGAAGGGATGAACTCCCCTTCTGAAAGTTTTATTCTTCATAACCTCTTTCCTTCCGTATGAATATATTAATACTTTTAAATAATAACTTATTTGCAAGAAAAAATCAATAAATGATAATTAATTGTCAATAAAAAACAACAAAGGGTGCCCTGAAGCATCCTTTGCTGTTTTATATTGGAGGTAAGTGAAAACTGTTTCGGGACAACCGGGGACTGTCCCCGGTTGGACATCAAGTGTCTATTAATTTATCGCTTTGCCGTTTACATAGAGAGTGTATCCGTTGAAATTGATGTTGCTGTTTGTTGTATCGGCATTGTCAAGTGAGGTAACATAGCTGTCGCCCGTTAAGGTTATTGTTGAATCCTTATCAAGCTTTAAGCTGATTTCCTTTGCGGAATTATCGCCGTTTATTGTTCCCTCATATGTTGATTTTGTTAAATTGATTGATGCGCTTGAAATGCTGTCAACCTCGATATTGCCCTTCAAGGTCTGGCTTGTTGCATTAAGAGTAACATTGCCGCCGTTTGAGCCCTCATTGCCCCACTCGCTTGTTCCCATAGCGCTGATAAGAACGCCGCTGCCAAAGCTGAGCTTGGTGTTTGTGAGGTTGATAACCGCGTCTGTGTTTGTTATGAAGAACATCGGTGCGGTTTTATAATACTTGCTGTCGGACATAACGGAAAGTGATGAATTTTCTGCTGTAAATGTTCCCGTACCTTCCGAAGCGTCGCCGCTCATCGACTGATAAATCATAACGCCTGCCTGGTCAACATCTCCGCGGTTGCCTGCACCGCTTGCCGTAAGCGTTGAATTTGTTATTGTTGCAGAGTTTTTACCCTCGATAACAACATTCTGAGAGCCGTTTGCAGTGCCCTTTGTGTTATCTATGCTGATGTCGCCAGTTGAATAGATAACGGGTGAGCCTGCACCGTTTGTTTCAAGAGTTGAATTGTTTGCAATAACGGTGCCTTCGCCCCTGTCCGTTGCAAGTGCAGCGCACGAGCCGCCCTGCGTTGTTATTGTTACATTATCTGCTTCAATATATCCGCCGTAGGTTGCGTCAAGTCCTCTTGATGAGGATGAGCCCGTTGTTGTAATTGTTGAATCCGAAATATAGATTTTTGAGTTTTCACCCGTTGAGAAAACAGCGTTGCTGCCCTTTGCGCTTGTTGAAATAGTTGCATTTTTGATTGTTGCAGTTGAATCTGCCTGAACAAGAATGCCTGCGTTAACGCCGTAGAATTCCGAATTTTCGGTGTTGGTGCTGTCACCCGAGGATTTGTTAACGGTTGCACCGCTTATTGTTGCATTCGCGCCGTTGGTAACGAGTATCGGGCTTTCGTCGCTTGTTGTTGAAGTATATGTTCCGTTGAGAGTCTCATCCTCACCATCTACAGTTGTTGCACCGCTTGCCGAAACATCTGAAGAAGAATTCTGTCCTCCCGGCATCTGCTGACTCTGAGATGTTGAATTATCTGCTGAGAGCTTCTGTGCAATTGCAGTATGACCAACAGTCAGCGCCGAGGTTGCAATTATTAACGAAAGCAGATAAATCAAGACTTTATCAGAGCTTCTGAAGGTTTCTTTAAAGCTCTTCTTGTTAAAATGCGACATAATGAGATATATCAGAAGAAGAGATATCAGAAGGCTTTCGCAGGCGAATAATACATAGTATTTTGTGCTGAGTTTATTTGATGAACTGCTCTGCTGTGCATTTGTCATTTTCGGCGGCCGATTTGATGAACTGCTACCGTTCTCACCGCTCGGCATTTCAGGCGGCTGATTTGATGAATCGCTACCGTTGTCACCGCTCGGCATTTCGGGTGGCTGATTTGATGAACTGCTACCGTTCTCACCGCTCGGCATTTCGGGTGGCTGATTTGATGAACTGCTACCGTTCTCACCGCTCGGCATTTCAGGCGGCTGATTTGATGAATCACTGCTGTTATCGTCACTCGGCATTTCAGGTGGTTGATTCGATGAATTATCTCCGCCTGTGCTTGTTGTCTGCGCAGACTGGCTGTTTGAATCAGTGCTTTGACTTTCCGAAGAACTATCTGCTCCCTGCATATCGCCGGACGGCATTTGCATCTGCACCTGGGTTGTTGAGGTTTGGGTATCATTTTTTGCATAGTCTATCGTGAAATATGAACAAATGCATAAAGCCGCAATCATCAGCACCATAATCACATTTTTAATTGTTCGTTTCGATTTTTTCATTTCATTTACTCCTTTACTGTTGTTTCAAAGGTTTTTCCTTTGTTGAGCACATCATAAACCGGAAAGGTTAAATGAATATTAAAGGGAATTTTTCAATACTCATTACAATACGGAGTTATCTTAATTCATAATAAAAAACGCCCGAAGGCGTTTTTTACAGCGGATAATATTTAAATTCAAAGCCGTTTTCCTTTTCCCATTCATATAGCTCTTCAAGGGTTATTTCAACCTCGTCTTTATTTTCGGGGATGAGGTTAACCTCAATAATCTTCTTTCCCTCTTCATTTGCTTTTCTGAGGCGCTCGTTGCCGTCTACGGCAAACATTGCGTCGTTATAGCAGATAATGTCGATTGTTTCATCGCTGTTGTGGTCTGATGATACCTTTTTTGCAGGATAAATGTTTTTCGGTGACGCTAAAATCTTGTTCTTGTAGTCGCCGTTTTTATATTCCTGATACTCTTTATAAAGAATATCGCAAACCTCTTTGATTGAAAGCGAGGTTGTGTCGAGAATGAGATTATAATTTGAATAATCATTCATTACAACATTATAAACCTTTAAATATCTTTCAGCTTCAAGCTTTCTTCTTTCAACGAGCTGATTTGTTGCATCCTGCTGTGAGGAATATTTTTCCTCCTCTGTTACTCTGTTGCAGAAAACTCTTCTGCCTGCTTCCGCAGGGCTTACAAGAAGGTGAATTTTGAAGGATTCGGGAACAAAATGCCAGGCAAGACGCGAATCAAAGATAACATCCTCGCCCTCGTGTTCCTTTGCAAACTCAACAGTTGCGTTATCAATTATATAATCAAGCGAATAATCCTTGCCCGATTCCTTGTTCATTTCAAGAGTTGAAATTCCCTGCTTCTGTGCTCTTTCGCGCTGAATTCTTCCCGTGCTGAAAACATCAAATCCGTGTTCATTCTTAAAAAACTTACATATTTCGCTTTTGCCGCTGCCAAGCTGGCCGTTGATTGTTATATACATTCAGCACCTCCGGGGGAATAATAATGAAAAAATATTATTAATAATATAACTATATTGAATATAATTGTCAAGTTTAAGATATTTATTCAGGTTGATTTTTTTCATGTGATATATTATAATTGTTTGAGCGCAGCGAGTAACTGTTTCTCGGCTCCCTTTCGTCCAAACATATTATGCGATTGAAGTATTTTGCAAGTAAAATACTATGAATCGCTTCATATGTTTCTCCTCTCAAATCAAAATGTTTTGCATTTTGATTTGTAAACAGATGCGGATACTTGTACCGCATCTGGAAGGAAGAACATTCGGAGTGATTATTAATATATTGCTAATTAGCAATATATTTCAATCACGGAGTATGTTCTGACGTGGGAGCTGTCAGCCGCAAGGCTGACTGAGGGATTAAAAACCGAGCAGAAACAGGTTTAAGCTTCAATCCCTCCGCCTCGCAGGCTCGGCACCTCCCTTTGATAAAGGGAGGCAAGAATAGGTTAGGAGATTTTTATATGAAAGCACTTAAGCTAACTGATATAATTGAAAGCATCGGCGCAAAGTGCGATTATTGCGGCGATTTGGAAATAACGGGCGTCAGCACCGACACAAGAACAATAGAAAAGGGCGATTTATTCATTGCGCTTGTCGGCGAAAAATTCAACGGAAACGATTATGTTGATGTTGCCGAGAAAAACGGCGCTGCTGCGGTTATATGCTCGCAGGAGGTTGAAGCAGGCATTCCAACCCTTCTGGTTGATGTC
>SVQE01000089.1 GCA_015065505.1 Oscillospiraceae bacterium | reverse complement strand
GGTGTTGGTAAAACAAGTATTGTTAAATCCTTAGCGCAGTCAATGAACAGAAAATACGTTCGTATTGCTCTGGGCGGTGTTCATGATGAAGCAGAAATCAGAGGTCACAGAAAGACTTATATCGGCGCAATGCCCGGAAGAATAATAGACGCAATTATTAAAAGCGGAGTTATGAATCCGATTATCCTGCTTGATGAAATTGATAAGGTGGGTAATGATTATAAGGGCGACCCGTCGTCAGCTCTGCTTGAAGCGCTTGACCCCGAGCAGAACAAAGCGTTTAACGACCATTATATTGATTTTCCCGTTGATTTAAGTAAGGTTTTGTTTATAACAACTGCTAACGATACTTCAACAATTTCTGCACCATTATACGACAGAATGGAGGTTATTGAGCTTAATTCATATTCGGTTGAAGAAAAGTTCAATATCGCTAAAAAACATCTGGTTAAAAAGCAGTTATTAAAGCACAGCATAAGTGCTCGTGAATTGAAGATAAACGATGGCGCTATATATAAAATTATTGAGTGCTACACGAGGGAAGCAGGCGTTCGTGCGCTTGAAAAGCAAATAGCAACCCTTTGCAGAAAAGCGCTTATTAAGCTTGAAAACGGCGAAAAAAGCGTTAAGATTAACGAAAATAATCTAAAAGATTTTCTCGGCGTTGAGAAATACGAAAAAGAGATTATCGAAAACAAGAATCTTATTGGAACAGTTAACGGGCTTGCGTGGACGCAGGTTGGGGGAACAATGCTTCCGATTGAGATTTCTGCTCTTGACGGAACGGGTAAAATCGAGCTTACGGGTAACCTCGGAACCGTTATGCAGGAAAGTGCAAAAACAGCTGTCAGCTATATAAGGTCTAAAGCGGATGTTTTCGGAATTGAAAACGATTTCTATAAAACCAAGGATATTCATATTCACGCACCCGAAGGCGCAATTCCGAAGGACGGTCCTTCCGCAGGTCTTGCAATAACAACCGCTCTTTTAAGCGAACTGACAAAAACACCGATTAAATGCGATGTTGCAATGACGGGCGAGATTTCTCTTAAAGGCAAGGCGCTTCCGATAGGCGGTCTTAAGGAAAAATCAATGGCTGCTTATAAAGCAGGCTGCAAAACCGTTATTATTCCTGAAGATAATGTTAAAGACCTTGAGGAAATCAGCTCAGAGGTTAAGGACAGCGTAACATTTGTGAGCGTTTCAAGCTTTGAAGAGGTTATTCCCGTTGCTTTTGAATACATACCCAAAGCAGAAAAGAATAACAGCGTTATAACATATTCCGCAAAGGTTGAAAGCACGCAGGTTAACTCAGCTATGATATAAAGGTTTAATTATGAATTATAACAAAGCATTTTTTGAAAGAGCATACGGAATTTCCGACCAGCTGCCTGCTTCACAAAACTGCGAAATAGCATTTGCAGGAAGGTCCAATGTCGGAAAAAGCTCGCTGCTCAACAAAATCTATAACAGAAAATCACTTGCAAGAGTGAGTTCCGTCCCGGGAAAAACCATCACAATCAATTTCTATGATGTTGACGGCGTTAAATTCGTTGACTTACCTGGATACGGTTATGCAAAAATCAGCAAGCAGGAAAAAGAGAGATTTTCCGAACTGATGGAAGGATATTTCAAAAGCGGCAGAAATATCAGACTTGTTGTTCAGCTTGTTGATATGAGGCACAAACCGAGTGCGGATGACTTAAATATGATTAGCTTTATGAAAGAAATGAATATTCCTTTTATAATTGTTATGACTAAAGCGGATAAGCTTAATAAAACCGAGTTCAATAAAAGACTTGAGCAGTCAAAAGAAGAGTTTTCACATCTTGAAAACTGCACGGTTATTCCGTTTTCTTCTCAGAACGGTCTCGGACTTGATGAGGTTAAAAAACAAATTGAATTATCTATTAATTGATAATCGGAGGACATATTATGAGCAAAACACCATTTTTAAGCCTTGAAAAGGCAAACGAAATTATCGAAAAGTATCCCACTCCTTTTCATATCTACGACGAAAAGGGAATAAGAGAAAATGTTAAAGCGCTTTACGACGCATTTTCATGGAATGAGGGCTTTAAAGAATATTTTGCGGTTAAAGCAACTCCCAACCCGTATCTTATTAAAATACTTAACGAATACGGCTGCGGATGCGACTGCTCTTCAAAAACAGAGCTTATGCTTTCAAAAGCACTCGGCATAAAAGGGGATAACATTATGTTTTCTTCAAATGATACCCCGATTGAAGAGTTCAAATACTGTGCAGACCTCGGCGGTATTATCAACCTTGATGATATAACTCATATTGAGGCTGTTGAAAAAGCATGCGGCAAGCTTCCCGAAAAAATGAGCTGCCGTTATAATCCGGGCGGTGTTTTCCAGATTAGTAATGATATTATGGATGAGCCCGGCGATGCTAAATACGGTATGACCAAAGAGCAGATTTTCGCTGCATATGCTGTTATGAAGGCAAAGGGCGTTAAGGAATTCGGTATGCATGCATTCCTTTCAAGTAACACTCTTTCAGATGACTATTATCCGCTGCTTGCAAAGAAGCTTTTCAGCCTTGCAGTTAAGATTAAAGACCAGGTTGGCGTTAAGATTTCCTTTATTAACCTTTCAGGCGGTATCGGAATTCCTTATCTTCCCAAAGAGGATACAGTTGATATCAAGGCTGTTGGTGAAGGCGTAAGAGAGGTATTTGAAGAAATCCTTGTTCCTGCAGGAATGGGCGATGTTAAAATCTGCACCGAGCTCGGAAGATATATGATGGGTCCCTACGGCGGACTTGTTACAACTGCAATTAACGAAAAGCACACCCATAAAGACTATATCGGCGTTGATGCCTGCGCAGTTAACCTTATGAGACCTGCAATGTACGGCGCATATCATCATATAACTGTTCTCGGCAAAGAAGAGGCAAAGAAAACCGAATTCTATGATGTAACAGGCTCATTGTGCGAAAATAACGATAAGTTTGCAATTAACAGAAAGCTTCCTAAAATTGATATGGGCGATGTTCTGTTTATCCATGATACGGGTGCACACGGCTTCTCGATGGGTTATAACTATAACGGCAAGCTTAAGAGTGCTGAAATCCTTTTGAAAGAGGACGGCTCGTTTGATTTAATCAGAAGAGCAGAAACAGAAAAGGATTACTTTGCAACCTTTGATTGCTTTGATATTTATGATAAACTTATAGAAGAGTAAACTTTTTAAAAAATCTTCGCTTTTGCGAAGATTTTTTCTTTACAATCACACTTTAATGTGTTAAAATGTTGAAGAATTATCCTTCGGAGGTTTTAAAATGAATAATAAAATCGCAGATAAGAATATTGATTTTCTTTTTAAGGCAATATTGGCACTTGAAACCCAGGAAGAATGCTATGATTTCTTCGAGGATTTATGCACAGTTCAGGAGCTTAAAACTCTTGCGCAGAGAATAGCCGTTGCTAAAATGCTTTCTCAGAAATGCGTTTATACAGATATCGTTAACGAAACGGGCGCATCAACTGCAACTATAAGCAGAGTAAACCGTTCTCTTCAGTATGGCTGCGACGGTTACGATAAGATTTTTGAAAGAATCAGTGATGATAATGAATAGTTACGGGGTTTTTGCCGAATATTATGATTATCTGAATCAGAATGTTGATTATGATGCCGGAAGTAGTTTTATTTCCGGCATTTTTAAAGCCTATAATGCAAAAACGGTTATAGACCTTGCCTGCGGCACGGGAATTATGAGCGAAATGCTTATGAATAAAGGCTTTAAGATTATCGGTATTGATTCATCGGTTGATATGCTCTCTGTTGCCGATAGCAGGCTTTCTGCGCTTGACAAGGAATACTCACTCATTAATTCAAAAATGCAGGATTTCAGCCTTTCAGAGTGTGCTGACGGATGTATATGCTGCCTCGACAGTATTAACCACTTAACCGATGAAAATGATGTTTTAAATACATTCATTAATGTTTATAATTCTTTAAATGATAATGGCATTTTTATTTTTGATGTAAATTCCGTTTATAAACACAGAACTCTGCTTAATAACCGCGCATATGTCTTTGATGAAGAGGATTTCTTCTTATCCTGGGATAACGAAATGCTTGAAAACGACACAGTCAGGATAATGCTTGATTTCTTTATTTATAACGGCGAAAGCTATGATAGATTCAGCGAGGAATTCTGTGAAAGAGCTTATAGCGTTGAATCGCTTAATGAGATGCTTAAAACCGCAGGCTTCACAAGCATTGAAGCATACGGCGGTTTTGATTATTCGGAAATTAAGGATAACAGCGAAAGAATATATTTTATTTGTAAAAAATAGGTGAATTATGGATAAGGTTGTAAGATATATTACTCAGGACGGCAGCGCATTTGTTATTGCCTGCGACAGCACCGAAACAGTTTCAGAGCTTGAAAGAATTCATAAAACCTCTGCAACTGTTACAGCAGCGCTCGGCAGACTTATAACAGCTTGCTCAATGATGGGGGATATGCTCAAGGGAAAAGAAGATACTGTAACTGTCAGAATTAACGGCGCAGGTCCTGCAGGTGATTTAATTGCAGTTTCAGATTCCTCGGGTAATGCAAGAGCATATGTTCAGAATCCCGTTGTTGAGCTTCCGCTTAATAATAAGGGCAAGCTTGATGTTAGCGGCGCAGTTGGAACTGACGGAATGCTTTATGTAATTAAGGATATCGGTCTTAAAGAGCCCTATGTCGGTCAGACGCCGATTATAAGCGGAGAAATCGCAGAAGATATAACTAATTACTTCGCAACCTCTGAGCAAACGCCTTCGGTTTGCGCGCTCGGTGTTCTTGTTAATCCCGATTTAAGCGTTCAGCACGCAGGGGGATTCATTATTCAGCTGCTTCCGGGATGCGAGGAAGAAGCAATATCAAAGATAGAAGAAAATATCGGCGAGATTGAATCCGTTACGACAATGCTTTCAAACGGAATGAACGCCGATGATATTGCTAAAAGGGCATTAAAGGGCTTTGAGCTTGATAAGCTTGATGAAAGCGAATTTTGCTATAAGTGCAACTGCTCAAAGGAAAGAGTTGAAAACGCGCTTATTTCAACGGGTATAGAAAATCTTAAAGAAATGGCTGCGGACAGCAAAAATACAGAAGTTGACTGTCATTTCTGCAATAAGAAATATGTTTTCACGCCCGAAGATATTAAGAAACTGATAGATAATGCAGTAAAATAAGATAAAAAATATTAAATAAATTAGTAAAAAAAGTGTTGACTTTTAGAAAATTATATTGTATTATATAACCCGTCGCTAATGCGGCAAACGGGAGCATAGCTCAGCTGGGAGAGCACCTGCCTTACAAGCAGGGGGTCACAGGTTCGAGCCCTGTTGTTCCCACCAAGGAGCAGTAGACTCAAAGAAATGATTTGCTATATGAAAGAGGCTTGTTCAGGCTCGAACCTGTGACAAGCTGCTCCAAATCTTTGATTTGGGAGAAACAGTCCGGTGGACTGTTTCGTAGCAGGTTTGTTTCTTAAAAGAGCCCTGTTGTTCCCACCATTAGAGAGCAATCAAATAGATTGCTCTCAGCAAATGGCCCGGTAGTTCAGTTGGTTAGAACGCTAGCCTGTCACGCTAGAGGTCGACGGTTCGAGCCCGTTCCGGGTCGC